>NZ_DBNGVP010000134.1:0-75491 GCF_057119385.1 Archangium sp.
CTCGGCCGCCGCGCTGCTTCCAACCACGCCGGCTCCGTCTTCGTCGTCGCTGTGTTCGTCGTCATCGCGCCGCGCACTTTGCGGCCCCTCGCGCACCTCTACTACCTGGGCTGGATCGGAGGCTTACCCCGCGCCGTGTGGTGCTGGGCGTGGATGAAGTAGAGCGCGGGCGAGTGCAGCGCCCGGTGGCTCACGTAGAACCAGACCTCGTTGAAGACGAACAGCACGGTGAACGTCACCAGGGTGTTGCCCAGGCCCGCTTCCCCCATGCGCATGTGCCCCGAGCGCACCTGGAGCGCCATCGTCGCGGCGCTGTAGACGAGGACGAACAGCCCCGCGCGCAGCTCGCTCGAGAGCTGTCCCTGGCCGAAGGGCAGCCGGTACACCCGGCGCCGCTGGGCGAAGCCGGTGCGCAGGAAGAGCCATGCGCCCCCCAGGATGACGAACATCAAGCCCACCTGCGTGAGCAGCAGGCGGGCAACGGACTCCAGCAGGGAGGGCAGGCTCTCCATCGGGCTTCCTCGGGGTGGCGGGTGCTTATTGGCACTGTGACAATAAGAAGGGGCGTGGTTATTGTCAATGTGCCAATAAGTGGAGGCAGGAGTGCCATGGCGAGCAAGCGCAAGAGCGTGCAGGAGCCGGAGCGGGTGAGGAGGCGGCGCAGTCCGGAGGAGGCGCGTGGGGAGATCCTGGCGGCGGCGGAGCGGCTCTTCCTGGAGCGGGGGCCGGACCAGGTGGGCCTGGTGGACGTGGCGCGCGAGGCGGGGGTGAGCCATGCGCTCGTCTCGCACTACTTCAAGACGTACGAGGGGCTGGTGGAGACGGTGGTGTACCAGCACATCGGCAAGCTGGCCGTGGCGATGCTGGAGCGGCTGGGCGCGGCGGAGGCACTGGAGACGCGCGAGCTGCTGCGGGAAGTCTTCGCCCTCCACGATGATCCGCTCTTCGTGCGGGTGGGCCTCTGGGTGCTGCTGCTCACCCGTGCCGAGCGCTGGTCGCTCTCCGGTCCGCCGGATGACGTGGTGATGCGCGCCGGGGAACTGGTGACGCGCCACTTCGTCCGCGTGAACCAGTCGCGGGGACTGCCGCCTCCGTCGCCCGAGCAGGTACAGCACGTGATCTCCCTGGTGGCGGTGACGGCCCACGGGTACGCGCTGAGCAAGCACGCGCTGCGCGCCAGCCAGGGGCAGCTCGCCTCGCCCCAGCAGGACGAGATCTTCATCGAGCAGCTCGCGCGAATGATCGAGGCCTATCTGGCGGACGCCGTGCGCGCGGCGCCGGGTGAGGTGCGCTGAGCCGCTCGATGGCGCGCTGCCGTCCGCGCTACGAAGCGGCCATCAAGGGCGGCGAGGCGGGCAGGGGAGCGTACACCGCGGGTTGCACGCACCGGGCCTGCACCGGGCTGCCCGCCAGGCTCTCCGAGTGGCCCAGGAACAGGTAGCCCTGGGGGGACAGGTGCCCCATCAGCCGCCGCAGCACACCCGCCTTCGACGCCGGGTCGAAGTAGATGAGCACGTTGCGGCAGAAGAGGAGATCGAAGCTGCCCACGCCGGGGTAGTGCTCGGCGTGGAGGTTGAGCCGCTCGAAGCGCACCACCGAGCGCAACAAGGGCCCCACCTGCATCCGGCCCTCCTGCGAGCGCACGCCCTTGAGCATGAAGGCGCGCAGGTGCTCGGGGGGAATCTCCTGGGACTTCTCGATCGGCCACAGCCCCGCGCGGGCCCGCTCCAGTGCGCGCGTGGACAGGTCCGTCGCCAGCACCTCCACGTCCCAGCCCGAGCCCGGGGGGAAGTTCGTCAGCAGCACCATGGCCAGCGAGTAGGGCTCCTCGCCCGTCGAGCACGCCGCGCTCCACACCCGGATGCTCCGCGTGCGCCGGCCTCTCACCGCCTGCTCCTTCCACTCGGGAAATACCCGCCGCGTGAGGAAGTCGAAGTGCGCCGGCTCCCGGAAGAAGTGCGTCTCGTTGGTGCAGATGCAGTCCAACATCCGCACCCGCTCGTCCTCGTGGCCCGGCGTCACCACGTAGTGGAAGTAGGCGGCGAACGACTCGAGCCCCAGCGCCCTCAGCCGCGAGGACAGACGGGCCGCCAGCAGCGCCTTCTTCACCGGTGCCAGGAAGATGCCCGCCTCCCGGTACACCAGCTCCTGGAAGAGGCGGAACTCCGAGTCGCCCACCACCCCGGCACTCATGCCGCCTGCTCCTCCGTGGCCCGGGACACCGCCAGCAGCTCGGACGTGGACAACAGCCGATCCAGGTTCAACAGCAGCACGAAGCCGCCCTCCCGGCGCCCGAGCCCTTCCAGGTAGTCCACCCGCACGCGTGTGCCGAACGCGGGCGGTGGCTCGATGTCCCGGGGCGCCAGGTCCAACACCTGGCTCACCGCGTCCGTCAGGATGCCCACCTCCGTGCGCTGGCCCTCGAGCTCCGACTCGACGATGACGATGCAGCTCCACTTCGTCACCCGCCGGGCCGGCAGCCCGAACTTCATCGCCAGGTCCACCACCGGTACCACCTTGCCGCGCAGGTTGATGACGCCCAGCACCACCGGCGGCAGTCCCGGCACCGGCGTGACGGGGCTGTACGCGATGATCTCCTTCACCCTCAGGATGTGGACCGCGTAGTCCTCGTCCCCCAGCCGGAAGCCCATGTACTGCGAGGTGAATACGTCCTCGGTGCCCGTCGACATGGCGTGCTCCTAGAAGCGGGTGAAGTCGCGCAGGTCCTGCCCGTTGGGCAGGGGCACGGAGGCCGGCGCGGCCTCGGACACCGCCTGGGCCAGCCGCTCCGTGGCGGCCAGCTTGTGGGCTCCCGGCCTCGGCGCGGCCTGCCGCGGCCGCACGGTGCCGTCGTCCAGGCCGTGGATGCGGAAGAAGGCCATCAGCTGCTGCAGCGCCATCGCCTGCGAGCTCAGCTCCTCGGCCGTGCTCGCCAGCTCCTCGGCCGCGGACGCGTTGCGCTGTGTCACCTGATCCACCTGCTCCATGGCCTTGCTCATCTGCGCCACGCCACTGGCCTGCTCCTTGGACGCCGCGCTCACTTCCTGCACCAGGTCCGCCGTCTTGCGGATGGAGGGCACCAGCTCCCCGAGCAGCTGCCCCGAGCGCTCGGAGATCTTCACGCTGTTGGTGGCCAGGCCGCCAATCTCCTTGGCCGCCTTCTGGCTGCGCTCGGCCAGCTTGCGCACCTCGGTGGCCACCACCGCGAAGCCCTTGCCGTGCTCGCCCGCGCGCGCCGCCTCCACCGCCGCGTTCAGCGCCAGCAGGTTCGTCTGGTAGGCGATCTCCTCGACGATGGAGATCTTCTCCGCGATGGCCGCCATGGCGTGCACCGTCTCCGACACCGCCTTGCCGCTCTCCTCCGCGTCGCGCGCGCCCTGCGTGGCCATCTGCTCCGTGAGCCGGCTGTTCTGCGCGTTCTGGGTGATGGTGCTGCTGAGCTGCTCCAGCGTGGCGCTCGTCTCCTCCACCGAGGCCGCCTGGCTGCTGGTGCCCTGCGAGAGCGACTGGGACGTGGCCGACACCTGCGCGGCCGCCCCGGACAGCGCCGCCGCCCCCGCGCGCACCTCGCCGATCATCCCGCTCAGCTTCTGCACCATGCTGCCGAAGGCCCGCCCCAGCGTGTCGTTCTCCGAGCGCACCACCACCTGCACCGTCATGTCACCGGCCGCCAGGGACTCGGCCACCTGCGCCATCTGCCGCAGCGAGCGGATCATCTCCCGCATCCCCGCCAGCATCCGGCCGATCTCGTCCTCGCCGCGCGTCTGCACCTCGGCCGTCAGGTCTCCCTGTGCCAGCCGGTTGATGGTGGACAACGCCTCGTTGATGGGGCGCACGATGCTCCGGCCCAGCAGCACCGCCAGCAGCATCGCCAGCAGCGTGCCCACCCCACCGCCCACCATCAGCGTGCGGTACATGTTCTGCTCCAGCGCCGCGGACGTCTGCGAGCGCTGCTCCAGCAGCCGCAGCTCCTCCTGGGTGAGCTCCGCCACCACCTGGCGCATGCCGTCCATGTACTGCTTGCCGCGGGCCGTGCTCACGAAGCGCATCACGTCTTCCACCGGGGTGGTACCCCCGTTGGCCTTGTGGCGCAGCTCGAGCAGCGGCTCCGCCTCGGCCGTGAACCAGTGCTGGTAGTCCTCGCGCAGCGACTGCAGGCGCTCCTGTTGCCGGGCGTTGTCCGCCGTCAGCTCCCTGGCCCGGGAGTAGTGCTGGGAGAAGCCCGTCTTGCCGGCCTGGGTGGGCTCGAGGAACTTCTCGTCTCCGGTGAGGGCGAAGCCCCGAAGCCCCGTCTCCATGTCGATGAGCGACTTCATGATGCCGTCCACCTCGCGCAGCACCTCGTAGGTGTGCTTGTCCCAGCGGTTGGCTTCCGAGAGCCGCTCGAAGCTCGAGTAGGAGACGCCCACCACCCCCAGGAGGATGGCGATCAGCGTGCCGAAGGCGAGGTACAGCTTCTTTCCGATGGAGAGGTCTTGCAGCATGGCGATTCCTTTGGAAGAGAGATGAGGGACACCCGGCCACTGCCGAGGATGGTGGAGCCGGAGACGCCGGGCAGTCCCTGGAAGAGGGGGCCCAGGGGCGTCCACCACGAGGCCCGCGCGGCGGCCGGACTGCTCGAGGGTATGTCGAGATTGAACTCCATGGCCGGCTCCTAGAGGTGCTTCACCCAGGCGGCGCCGTCCTGGTTGTGGAAGAGCAGCTTGCGGCCGCGGTGGCCGCCCACGTCCCGGGCCAGGATGGGGATGCCCGCGGCGGACAACCACTCGAGCGCGAGGGCCACGTTGCCGCCGCCGAGATCCTGGTGGAGCGCCATGGGCCGGCTCGACGTCATGCCGCCGAAGACCTTGGCCCGAAGGTGCTCGCGGTGGGCGCCGTGGCCGAGCACCTCGCGCAGCAGGCGCGCCAGGGCCACGTTCCCGTAACGCGGGCCCGTGAGCTCCGTCCCGTAGGGCAGCAGGTAGTGGTTGAGGCCGCCCACTCCCGCGTGGGGATCGAACAGGCACACCGAGACGCAGGTGCCCAGGATGGTGGTGTAGTAGCGGGGCTCCGCGCTGGCGGCCAGCTGCCCGGGGTACACGAAGAAGGCGCGGGGCTCCGCGGGTGCCTCGCGCTCCATGCCGCCGGCCGGTTTCATGACAGGGCCGCCGGGTGACGGAGCAGCTCGGCGCGTTGCAGCGCGGGGCCGGCCTGATCGGCGAGCAGGGCGAGCAGCTCGCGATCCACGTCCTCCAGCTCCTGCTTCTGCGGCAGCAGTCCGAAGATGGCGAGGGCGCCGTAGACGCGCTCCTCCAGCCTCAAGGGGACGCAGGCGGACACCGCGTCACCGGCCTCCTCACCGGCGCGCAGGGGCGTGGGCGCGATGAACGTCTCGCCCGACTGGACCGCGCGTCCGATGGGCCCCTGTCCCAGCGGCACCGTGCGCAGGCGCTCCGGCTCCACCCCCAGCGACGACACCAGCGACAGCGCCCGGCCGCTCTCGTCCATCCGGAAGATGGCCAGCTCCTCCGAGCCGATGAGGTTACCGACGATCTCCTGGATGGCCTCCATCACCTGGGAGGTCTCCCTGGCTCCGTGCAGGTGGAGCGAGGCCACGTACAGGCGCGTCAGGCGCGTGGCCTGGTGCTCGGCCATGGCGACGTGGGCCAGTGTGGCCCGGTTCAGCGCCTCCTGCTCGGCCAGCCGCCGCTCCAGCTCCCGCTGCCGGTCGCGCAACATCACCAGCTCGGCGCGCAGTGTCTCCAGGACGCTCCCGTCTTCGTGTGACATGGAGGCTCCTCAGGCGCCCAGGTAGTGCCGCACCTTCGCGAGCAGCTCGGCGCTGTCGAAGGGCTTGGTGATGTATTCGGTGCAGCCGGCCTGGTAGCCGGCCTCGACGTTGTGGGGCTCGCCGCGCGTGGTGACGAGCAGGATGGGCGTGCCCGCCGTCTCCTGGTGCGTGCGCAGCTCGCGGCACGCGTCCATGCCGCTCAGCTTCGGCATCATCACGTCCATGAAGATGAGGTCCGGCTTGTTCGCCACCGCCTTCTCCACGGCCTCGCGCCCGTCGCGGGCGAAGAGCAGCTCGTAGGGCTGCCCGTGCAGCAGCATGCGGTGCATCATCAGGACGGTGTTGGAGTCGTCCACGAGGAGGATCTTCTTCGGCGTCGGGTTCATGGTGGGGCTTCCTGTCGGCTCAGAAGAGGGAAGCGGCGCAGAGCTCCTGGAGCCGGCCCTGGCGGTTGGCCCAGGTGACGACGCCCGAGCCCTCCAGCACCTCGCCGGTGGTGGTGAGGACGGTCGCCGGAGATCAACAGCACGCGCTCCATCTGAGCACGGAACCCCAGCTCCTCGTCCACCCGCAGCACGACGCGTGCGGCGCGCCGTTCGAGGGGCAGGGGAGCGCCGGCTTCTCCGGGTGGGACGAGGCGAAGCGCGGCGGCTCCTGCACGTCCAGGGTTTGTCTCATGGCGCAATCTCTTTCACGGAGAACGGGGGACGTTCTCCTGCCGGCCCGGCCGGCGCGTCATGCCCGGATGTCGAGCAATCTTCGCGCCAGGAGTGTTCCAGGACAGGAAAGGCCTGTACTTGTTGAAATCCAGCTCTCGCGCCTCGTGAGGATTTGCGCGAGCACGTGCAAACTTTGCACGTCCTTGCCACAATGGATGTTATTGATACAAAGGATGACACGGCCCGTGCTACGCGAGAGGGAGCTCCAGCGTGGCCGTGGCGCCCTTGCCGGGCCCCTCGCTGTCCAGGGAGAGCCGGCCGCCCAGCGCATCGGCCAGGCCGGAGAGCGGAGTGGGGCGCGTGGAGGGCGGTGAGGGGAACCAGCTGGGGCCACAGCGCCTCCAGGTGCCGGACCTTCCCCAGGGCACCCCACTTCAGGTAGGCCTCGCGCGCGTGGCGGACATAGGTGTCGGCGAGGGTGGGGACGCGGCGCTCGCGCCAGAACCTCGCCGCCAGCTCGTTGGCGAGGCCGACGTTCTGGATGAAGCCGTACGCGCGCGCGGGCAGACGCTCGACCGTCTGGACGGCATCATCGCATACTCCAACGGAAGTGACATGGGAAGCGGCAACAACTGTGCGGGCGTCGGGGGGTTCGGGCACCAATACCAGTGCGTGGAGTTCGCTCGGCGGTACTGGGCCTACGTGCACCAGAGAGCGCTGCCTCCCGTCGCGAACGCCAACGATCTGTGCACCGTTCCGGAGAGCGGCTGAATCACCTACCCGCAGGCACCCACAAGCCCGAGCACGGGGACCTCATCGTCTTCGGAATCGGAGCTCAACTGCCCTTTGGCCACGTCGCGGTCGTCGACTGGATGTATGCCACCCCGAACGGATGGGTCGTCAATGCAGTGGAGCAGGCTCGAGCGAGAGCAGGTCGGTAAACGCGACGTCGCCGGTGAGTGGGTCGGTGACCTCGCTATACACCAGAACGTCCTTCGTCATCGTCAGCGGCGTAGTCGCCGTCTCCAGCTCGAGCTCTCCCTTGGAATTGGCATCGCCGACGCAGGCACAGAGCAGCACCGCCAGTAGCAATGCAAGAGTCTTCGTCCTCATCACAGCCTCCACAGGTGTGAACGCACCGAAGCTTGTGTTCCAGCGTCGGTGTACCAGAGCAGAGTGCTGTTCCATACCGCCTTCTCACCGCCGCGGGCGGCTGCGTTCCAGGCGCAAGATGGCCACCTCTCCATCGAACGCTCCTTCTCCCAGGCGCGAGAGATGGAGCGCCTCGGGGCCTGCATGCAGGGCGAGATCGTCCGCGTCCAGGAGCCCGTTCGCGTTCCCGTCCGAGTAGAAGGCCCCCACGTGCTGGAACTGTCTCGCTCCGGGGTACCGCACGGCGAGTCCTGGCGTCCTCCCGTACGGGTTCAGGCCTTCACAGCGGCTGGGTCAGCGGTGCCGGTCTCAAGGGGTAGCGCGCCCGCCAATCTCAGGGAAGCGCTCGTAGGCCTGCTTGAGCGCGTCGAGGTGGGCGGGGTTGTCTAGCTCGAGCGGTGCGTCCGTGAGCCGGACAACCCACCCGCCCGTCGAGGTACGCCGTGCGCGCGAGAGCAGCTCCGCGTCGCGGGCTGTGTCCGGAAATCCGATGGATCGTGCGGCAGCATCCGACCAGTAATTCAGCCACCCCAGGCGATGCGGAATCTCAGGCGAGCGGATGTTCCATGGGGGCTTCAGCGCTGGCAGCCCTCGGGGTGGAGGCTGCGGATTCGCCGCCCGGTTTTTCGTCTGGCGCGCAATATCCACTCCCGCATTGAACGGCGTTGCGTGCCCCCAGAACGCGCGAGCGCCTTCCGCTACAGCTTCCAGCACCTCCGCTGCTGCTGCGATGCCGTCTCCGGTCAGAGGCAACACCGCATGAATCTCAAGTTGGGCCTGGCCACCTGGCGAGCTGCCAGCCGGTAGTTCCAGTCCAGTCACTGTCACCCGGAAGTCATCATCCCCGTTTCGGAGGAGCGGAAATCCACGCCCGTTTGGCCTCCCTCGGGCGAGAAATGCCTCGCGCTGCGGCACTGGGATGCGTTTTCCCTCGCTAGAAATCGTCCACTCCAGGCGCAAGCCAGGGAGCACGCGCTCCATTCCATGAACAATGGCCAAAGGGCGACCCTCATTGCCCACGAGTGCAGGTGCATAAACGGTCATGGCAATTTCATTTTCTTGTGTGGCTGGCATCTCAGCACCACTCCATGATTACGATGACTTCATCGAGATCCGGGGCCGTGCGTTCAAGTGCTGCTTTGTGCGCGGGGCTCAGCACGCCGACCCGGAAGTCAAATCCACAAGCCAGAGCGAGGGCGCGCTCGTACCGCAACTCTTCCACCTGGCTCTCGACCACGATTTCTCGAAGGTCGGGCGGGAACGTGTCGAAGTTGTCGGTCTTGACCTCCCACAGCGTACGCGTGGCCAGTTGCAGCGCGTCGAAGTTCTTCCCATTCACGAACACATCCCCGCCGGGGAAACTGTTGTTCGGAATTCTGTCGGCGCACTGATCGTGCAGTTTGTTACCGCCCAGGTGGTACTTCGCCGGGACGGGCTCGCACCTGGGGCGATCTTGCTCCGAGGTCTCGGGTGGCGGCGGAGGAGGATGATCCGGTCCTTTGGGCTTCGGCTTGGGCCTTTTTTTCGGCGAGGGTTTCTGCGGGACGGGCGCTGTTTCAGGCACGGGCCGCGTTTCAGGTGCGGGCCTTGCCTCGGGGCGGCCCATATCCAGAGCATACGCATCCAGCGCTTCTTTGATGGCGAGTCCCACCACCACCACGCCCGCGACGATTACCGCTCCCACGACGAACTCCGGCGCCGCGAGGACACAGACTCCAATTCCCATGGCAGCAGTTCCTGCGGAGGCGACAGCGCATCTTCCTGTGGAGTCGTGAAACTCGATCCGGTCATGGTCGAGAGCATGAAAGCACCGCTCCACCAGCACGGGCCAGGGCTCGGAAGCTTCGCGGACGGCGCACCGCCCCTCGTCCGCCCAGGGCAGCTTCGCCGCTCGCTGAAGGTTGGCGAGCTTCGGGTTCC
The DNA here is from genome assembly GCF_057119385.1 of Archangium sp. Taxonomy (NCBI): domain Bacteria; kingdom Pseudomonadati; phylum Myxococcota; class Myxococcia; order Myxococcales; family Archangiaceae; genus Archangium; species Archangium sp. The sequence continues at coordinate 9,502 of NZ_DBNGVP010000134.1, forward strand.
AGGACGCTGTCTCTCCTGGGCTCAGCGCTGACGTAGCGCAGGCCGAGATAAAGAGCAGAAGTGCGATGCACGCTCGGAAACGCATGGCTACATTCTCCAACCCATTCAGAACCTGGAGAGTCCTGGCGGGTGCGTTCGACTACCTCCAGCTCACTCAGACCAACGTTCCGTAGTGAGGTGTACCGGCGCCGCGTGGGTACTGAAGCGGCGCCATTCCCGGCATCCTGGCGGAGTACACTCGCACCTTGCAGGTGCCACACACGCCTCGCTCGCACAAGTACGGGAGCGACACCTTCGTCTCGCGGGCCTCCTGCAGCAGGGTCTCTTTGCACGTGGCTTGCCACGTTGATTGCGCGCCCCGCTACGCGAGGGGGAGCTCCAGCGTGGCCGTGGCGCCCTTGCCAGGCCCCTCGCTCTCCAGGGAGAGCCGGCCGCCCAGGGACTTCGCCGCCAGGCTGCTCGAGTAGAGCCCCAGGCCCTGTCCATCCGCTCGGGTGGTGAAGCCTTGCGAGAACAGCCGCTCGCGGTGCTCCGGGGCGATCCCCTTGCCGCTGTCCACCACCTGGATGCGCGCCGTTCCCCCCTCCGCGTCGAGCCGCACCCGCAGGAGCCTCGACGCCTCGGGCATCCCGCTCATGGCGTTGCGCGCGTTGGTGAGGAGGTTGATGAGGATCTGCAACACCCGGTGCTTGTCCAGCCGCGCCCTCGGGTGTGCGCGAAGCTCCCGGGTGACGGTGATGCCGTGGCGCTGGAGCGCGGGCAGCTGGATGCTCAGCGCGTCCTCGACCAGCTGCGCGACATCGCACTCCTCGGGCAGGAGCGAGTTCCGGGCGTAGGCCTGCTGCACCTGGATGATGGCGCGCATGTGCTCGAGGTGCTCCCTCAGCTTCCCCGCGCTCTCCTTCAGGGACGTGTGCTCGCGCAACAGCTCATCGGCCAGGCCGGAGAGGTAGCTCATCCACTGGGGGCCTCGGGGATCCTTCGTCAGGAAGCCCGCGAGGTCTCCCTGATGTTGCTCGAGCATGCCCGTGAGCTGCTTGAGCCGGACCATGCGGGAGCCGTCCACCTTGTCGCGCAGGAGTTGAGCGTTGAGGACGGCGCTGGTGAGTACGTTGCCCATGTTGTGGAGCACGTTGGCGGCCACCTCGGCCGTGCCCGTCTCGCGCACCGCGTCTCCCAGCCGGGCCTGGGCCTGCTTGAGCTCCCACGCCTGCTCCTCCAGGCGCTGCGCGAGCGTGTCGTGGGCTTTGCGCAGGGAGGCCTCGGCGCGCTGGACACTGGCATGCCGCCGCGCGTTCTCGAGCGACGTCGCGGCCTGGGCGGCCAGCTGTCCGAGCAGCGACAGGCGCGCCGGGGTGAAGGTGTGGGCGGAGAGGGTGTTGCCCAGGTACAGCACGCCCTGGAGCTCCTCCTGGCGCACCAGGGGCAGGCAGAGCACCGAGCGGAGCTGGCCGCGCTCGAAGGCGGCCTCCGACGAGAAGGGGTGGGGCAGTGCGGTGTCCGCGATGAGCACGTGCTCCCGGGTGCGCTCGACGTAGGAGATGAGGCTCCCGGGCAGCTCCTCCTCCCGGACCTCCAGGAGCGCCGCGACGGAGAGCCCTCCGTCCTCGACGAGGAGCAGGGCGCCCTGGGAGGCCCCGGCGTGTTCGGTGGCCACGCGCACCAGCGTCGCCGCCAGCCGCTCGAGGTCCAGCTCTCCGGAGATGGCCCGCTGGGCCCTCACCACGGCGAGCGCGTCGAGCTGCTGGACCGCCTCCGTCTCGGAGTGGGGCGCGTGGAGGGCGGTGAGGGGAACCAGCTGGGGCCACAGCGCCTCCAGGTGCCGGACCTTCCCCAGGGCGCCCCACTTCAGGTAGGCCTCGCGCGCGTGGCGGGCATAGGTGTCGGCGAGGGTGGGGACGCGGCGCTCGCGCCAGAACCTCGCCGCCAGCTCGTTGGCGAGGCCGACGTTCTGGATGAAGCCGTGCGCGCGCGCGGAGTGGATGGCCTCCTCGTAGGCCCGCAGTGCCTCCTCCATGCCGCCGGTGAGGCGGGAGAGCTCCGCGGACACCATCCGCTCGGCGGCGCGGAAGGTGTCGGGACATTGGCCCGCCCACTCCGCCAGCTGCTGCTGGTGCTGCCACATGGTGTCCAGGTACTGCCGTTGCTCCTGGGGCGCCGCCGCCGGGTAGCAGGCCGCCAGTGCCAGTGCCCGGTAGAGGTGGAAGTTCAAGAGCTGGATGTGGCCGAGCGAGGCCCAGGTGAGCTCCGCGGCCTGGTCCCCCGCCTCCAGCGCCTGCGCGTACGCGCCGCACATGAAGCGCGACTGCATCTTGAGGATCCAATACCAGCACCGCATCGTGCTCATGTGGTGCACGGTGAGGCCGGCCTCGAAGGCGTCCTCGTCGAAGCCCTCGCCGCTCATCGTGTCGAACGAGCGGGACAGCCCCCGCAGCTGCTGCACGTAGCGCTGGGAATGGATGATGACGTCCTGCGCGGCCTGGAAGCCGGACTGGCGCGCGAAGTCCAGCCGCGTGAGGGTCTCCTGGTACACGTCCTCCAGCGGGTGTCCCAGGACGAGGCGGTCCGTGACGATGTGGTTGCTGCAGTAGCAGGCGACCTGGAAGTCCCCGCCCCGCAGCGCCTGGTGGAAGGCGTCGCGGACGATCTCCAGCGCCTCGGACAGGGGGCGCACCCAATAGCTGTTCAGCTCCAGGGCGTACAGCGCCCGTCCCCGCGCGGCGGAGAAGCCGTGGCGCTCCACCAGCGCGTTCGCGAGCACGCCGAAGGCATGGCCTTCCCCGTACCGCTTGAAGACGGCTCCCTGCATCAGCCCGTACCAGGCATACCCGTGCACGGAGGCCTCGGTATTGCCGTAGCGCAGGCTCAGGGAGACCATCCGGCACAGGTGGAGGATGAGCAGGTTCTCGTCCGTGAAGATGGCCGGGGTGAACAGCGCGCCGAGCACGTCCATCACCGCCTTCATGTCCGGATCCGTCATGAGCGGCAGGCCGATGAGCTGCTCGATGGAGCGCTCGCCCAATAACTCCCAGACCTCGTCGTTGGCGGTCACCACCTCCCTCCGGGAGGGGTGGGGAGGCAGGGGCATGCCGAGCCGGTTCAGCGCCTCCATCAGACAGCTCCTGGCGCCCTGGAACTCATTGGCGGCGAGGAGCAGCTCGCTCTCCAGACGGTAGAGGGCCGCCAGGTCCACGCGGGTCCGGGCCCGTGGCCGGAGCCACTCCACCAGCCGGCGCGCCCCGGCGGCATTGCCGCTCATGAACTCGCCGTGGGCCTGGTCCAGCTGGAGCTTGAAGGCCAGCTCCGGGTCCGTCTCCCAGGGGTCCCCCGGAATGAGCGTGAAGGCCAGCGCGAAGAAGTCCGCGGCCGAGCGGAACGCGGTCGAGGCCCGGGCCTTCCCGCCCGCATGGGCGATCAGCCGGGCGACCCGGTGGCGCTCGCCCGCGTCGTGGATCAGGTCCACTCCCGCGTTGAGCTGCCCCACCACATCGAAGAGCTGCTCGCGGAGCTCCTCCGGGGACAGGCTCGCCAGCATCAGGCGGCCGATGCGCAGGTGGACGGCCTTGCGCTCCGGCGCGGGGACGAGGTCATAGGCCGCCTGCTGGATGCGATCGTGGAGGAAGCGGCACTGCTCCGGGCCGACGCGCACCAGCATGCCCTCGCGGATCGCCTCCTCGAGGCCGGACTCCACCTCGCCCGGCTCCGCGCCGGAGAGGATGAGCAGCAGCTGGCACGGGAAGACGTTGCCCACGCACGCGGCCAGTTGCAGCAGGTGCTGGGTCCGCACGGGCAGCTGGCGCAGCCGGCTCACCATGAAGTCGGCGACGTTGTCGGAGTAGTCCTGTGCCCGGACGCCCGCGGCATCCCACCGCCACCCGCCCTCGGCGGCCCGGGTCAACAGGCCGTCCCGGTGCAACGTCAACATGATCTGGAACAGCCGGTGGAAGCGGTACTGCGCGTCTCCGGGGGGCAGCTCCGGGACCGCCGGCTGCCGGCCCACCACGTGCTCCAGGGGGGGCACCACGTCCACGAGCACCTGGCCCTGCTCGCCCCAGGCCTCGCGCAGCCGCTCCCGCCACCGGGCGCGCTGCTCGTCCGGCTCCGCCAGCAACTGTTGCGTCAGACCGGCCAGGGCCTGCGACAGGGTGGCGTAGGGGACGTCCCCCTGGAACGGTTCCGACTTCCCGCTCAGGAAGAATCCCCGCCGCCGCACCACGGGCTCCCGCAGTGCGTGCACCACCGACGACTTGCCGATGCCGCAGTAGCCGCGCACCAGGATGAGCTCCGACTGGCCCTCCTGGATGACCCGCTCGAGGCCTCGCAGCAACGTGGCGACGTGCGTGTCGCGTCCGTAGAGGCGCTGGGGCAGTTGGAAGGAATCGAGCGTGTCCATGGGTGACGGGCTGGTAAAACGTGGGAAGGAGCATGCCACTTCCCACGCCCGAGCACCCGGCGGGCCACCCCGTCGCCCGAACCGGACCGGGGACGTGGATTTCCTTGAAGTGAAAGATAGTGGGCAATCCCCGTTGTGATGCGGTTGCGGGTTGTTCAGATCCGCTGCGCGCTTCGGGGGCTGAGACCTACATGGGGTGTGCCCGCGTCCTTGAAATGTGGCGGACTGTTGAAGCCCAGGACCAGTCCTGCGTCGAGAGGGTTCGAGCCACGTCCATGAACACCCCCGCTTCTGCCTTGAAGAGAGACGAAGTGCGGCGCCTGCAGGCGCTCGACCCCTCCAGTCCGATGGATACGCCGTCCGAACCCGATTACGACGACCTGGTGCGGCTCGCCGCGGCCTCGTGCGGCGCGCCCATCGCGCTGCTCAACCTGGTGGACCGGGACCGGCAGCGGTTCAGGGCCAGCGTGGGGCTGCATGGGCCGAGCGAGACGGAGCGGGTCACCGCCTTCTGCACCCAGGCCCTCCAGCGCGAGGGCGCCTTCGTCGTCGAGGACGTCATCGCCGACGAGCGCTTCTCCACCCATCCGCTCGTCCAGGGCGAGCCGTTCCTCCGCTTCTTCGCGGGGGTTCCCCTGCAGACGGAGGACGGTGCTTCCATCGGGATGCTCTGCGTCCTGGACCGGCGTCCCCGCGCGTGGAGCGAGGCCCAGCGCCGCTGCCTGAACGGGCTCAAGCGCCAGCTCGAGCTGCTGCTGCGCGCGCGCACCCAGGTGCGCCAGCTCCAGGAGCGCAACACCGAGCTGGAGCAGGCCCAGGAGCGCATGCGCTCCCTCAACGCGTTCCTCCAGGCGGAGATGCGCGAGCGCCAGCGCATCGAGCGCCAGCTGATGGATCAACAGGAGCTGCTCAGCAGCATCCTCGCGCACATTCCGCACTCGGTGTTCTGGAAGGATCGCCACAGCGTCTTCCTGGGCTGCAACCAGCAGTTCGCCCGCGACGTGGGGGTGTCCTCTCCGCTGGAGGTGATCGGAAGGACGGACCTCGAGCTGCCCGCGTCGAGTCTGCATGCCGGCGCCTACCGCCGGGATGATCGCGAGGTGATGGAGTCCGGTGTCGCCCGGATCGCCTTCGAGGAGGCCCTCCAGCATCCCGGGGGAGAGGCGTCCTGGGTCCTGACGAGCAAGGTGCCGCTGAAGGACTCGGAGGGGACGGTGAAGGGGCTGGTCGGCATCTACGTGGACATCAGCGAGCGCCGGCGCCAGGAGGCCACGCTGCAGGAGACGAAGGAGATCATCGAGCGGCACGCCGCCCACCTGGAGGAGCAGGTCCGCGAGGCCCACGAGCGCACCCTGCATCTGATGGAGCACTCCCGCGAGGTGGTCTTCGTGCTCGACGCGGCCGGGAGTGTGCTGGAGGTCAACCCGGTGGCGGAGCGGCTGCTGGGCATCTCCCGCGAGCAGTTGCTCGGCACCTCGTTCGAGACGCTCGCGCCCGAGGACGAGCGCGAGCCCCTGCGGCGCATGCTGAAGGACCTGCGTGTGCGCGGCACGGTGCGGCTGGAGGAGCAGGGGCTGCGCGCGGCGAACGGGGGGCGCATGGCGCTGGGGATCGCCGCGTCGCTCCAGGTGTCGGGCACGGCGCGGCGCCTGCTCATCGTCGGGGATGATCTCACCGAGAAGCGGCGGCTGGAGCAGCAGAACATCCAGAACGACCGGCTCGCCTCCATGGGGGCCCTGGCGGCGGGCATCGCGCATGAGATCAACAACCCCACGTCCTATGTGCTCTCCAACCTCAGCTATCTCCAGGAGTGGCGGGACGAGCTGGAGCGGGAGCTGGCGGCGCTCCCGGAGCTGCCGTCACGCCTGGCGGAGACGCTCGCCGAGGTGAAGGAGGTGCTGGCCGAGTGCCTGGTCGGGGGTCAGCGCATCCGGGACATCGTGCGCGACATGCGGTTCTTCTCGCATACGGCGGGCGAGGAGCTGGCGCCGGTGGACATCCACTCGTGCCTGGATGTGGTGCTGCGCATGGCCAACAACGAGCTGAAGCACACGGCCCGGTTGGAGCGGGACTACGCGGAGCGGTTGCCTCCCGTGTCCGCCAGCGAGGGACGGCTCAGCCAGGTGTTCCTCAACCTGATCGTCAACGCGGCCCACGCCATGCGGTCCGGAGGCACGGAGCGCAACGTGCTCCGGGTGCGCACCGCGTTGGAAGGGGAGTGGGTGCGCATCGACATCTCGGACACGGGCCACGGGATTCCTCCCGAGATACTGTCCCGTATCTTCGAGCCGTTCTTCACCACCAAGCCCGCCGGCTCCGGCACGGGGCTCGGCCTGTCCATCAGCCAGTCCATCATCCAGAAGATGGGCGGGGAGATGCGGGTGAAGAGCGAGCTCGGCCGTGGCACCACCTTCACCCTGCTGCTGCCCGTGCTCGTCTGATTGTCCCCGGGCCTCGCCGGGGTGGCGCTGCCGCGCGCCTGAGTGTCGAGCGGGGTACCCCTCCCGCGCACCAAGGCGTGATAGAGTGGACGATCGCCCCATGTCCATGAGCAAGCCCCAGCGCCTCCAGAAGCTCGCCGCCGCTGTCTTCACCGCCGTGGACGAGGCGCGCAAGCGCAAGCTTGCCACCGGTGCCGATGTCATCAACCTGTCCATCGGCAGCCCGGACCTGCCTCCCGCTCCGCACATCACCGAGGCCCTGGCCCAGGGCATCCGCGATCCGAGCAACTACGGCTACCCGATGAGGGATCTGCCCGTCTTCCGCGAGGCCGTGGCCGGGTGGTACCAGCGGCGCTTCGGTGTGACGCTCCGTCCGGACTCGGAAGTGCTGGGGCTCACCGGCTCGCAGGAGGGCCTGGCCCACATCACCCAGGCCGTCACGGATCCGGGTGATCTCGTGCTGGTGCCGGATCCCGGCTACCCCATCTACACCGCGGGCCCCGTGCTGGCGGGCGCGGAGCTCCATCCCGTGCCCCTGAAGGCCGAGCACGGCTACCTCCCGGATCTGGAGGCGCTGCCCGAGGGCATCAAGCGGCGGGCCAGGCTCCTGATCCTCAACTACCCGAGCAACCCGCTGGCCGCCGTGGTCCGGCCCGGCTTCTTCGAGCAGGTGGTCGCCTTCGCGCGCCGCTATGGCACGGTCATCCTGCATGACGCGGCCTACAGCGAGCTGTCCTTCGATGGGTACCGGCCCCCCGGCTTCCTGGAGACGCCGGGCGCGATGGAGGTGGGCCTGGAGTTCAACTCGCTCTCCAAGACGTTCAACCTGGCCGGGGCGCGCATCGCCTACGCCGTGGGCAACGCGCGGCTCCTCGGGCAGCTGGCCGAGGTGAAGACACACCTGGACTGCGGACTCTTCCGGCCCATCCAGGCCGCCGCGATCGCCGCGCTCACCGGGCCGCAGCAGTGCGTGGCCGACATGGCCGCCACCTACCAGCGCCGCCGGGATGTGCTGGTGGACGGGCTCAACCGGCTGGGCTGGGCCGTCCCCAAGCCGAAGGCCACCATGTTCTGCTGGGCGCCCGTGCCGCCGGGCTTCGAGTCCAGCCTCGCCTTCGCCATGGCGCTGCTGGAGCAGGTCGGCGTCACCGTGGTGCCCGGCAGTGGCTTCGGCGCCATGGGCGAGGGCTACGTGCGCATCGCCTTCGTGCAGAGCGAGGCGCGGCTGGCCGAGGCCGTCGAGCGCATCGCCCGCTCGGGCATCCTGGACAGGCGCGCGGCGTAGCGGGTTTCGCGGCCGGGGGGGCTTCCTCTGCCCGGGGGCTGGCACGTAGCGTGCTCTCCACCTCAGCCACCTGAGAGAGGATTTCATGTACCGCCCGTTCCGCTACCTGACCGCGCTGCTCTGCTCCGTCCTGCTCGTGCCCACCGCCCAGGCGGCGGGCCTGAAGGTGTCGCTCACCGAGCGCTCCCAATGGCCCTGGCCCATGACGAGTCCCCAGGCCTTCGACGTGGCATCCCGCGCGGAGCTCGCCGTGTTCACCGAGGCCATGGCGGACGCCGACGTTCGCAACGACGCCACGGGTGATGCCGCGTCCCTGGCGAAGTGGAAGGAGCGGATGCGCCAGGTGGTGGTGGGCAACTTCGCCAAGGCCCGCGAGACGTGTGCCGCCGGGGCGCTCTTCTGCGAGGGCGCGGTGCCCAAGGACTGGGACGCGATGGTCACCACGGCGCGGGCGGGGCTCGCGAAGCTGCCGGCGGAGCTGGCGCCCTGGTACGCCGAGCAGAAGCCCTTCCACCAGGGCTACGTCGCCGAGCTGGTCCGCCTGGCGGGGCTCTTCCCCAAGGTGACGAGTGAGATCCTCCCCCTGTCGCCCTCCGAGCGCTTCGGCCTGGAGATGCCGGACCGGAGCTTCCTGCTCACCTTCGATGACGGTCCCACGCCCAAGGGCGGCGGCACGGACGCGCTCGCCGGGCAGCTGCGCGCCCAGGGCATCCACGCCGCCTTCTTCCTGCTCGGCAACAACTACGAGGCCCGCCGCAAGGCGACGTCCGTGGAGCAGCTCCGTGCGCTCTACGCGGGCATGTGCGTCGGCTCGCACGGCCAGGAGCACCGCTCCCACGCCTCGTGGGCCGGCGCGGTGGCGGGCATGGAGTCCTTCCATTCCAAGCTCGCGGAGACCCTGCCCGAGGGCCAGACGAAGCTGACGCTGTTCCGCCCGCCGTACGGCCAGCGCAACCCGGACATCCTCCAGGCGCTGGAGCGCGGCGGAATGAAGAACATGCTGTGGAACATCGACTCGCAGGACTGGCACGCGAGCAACTCGGGCACGAAGGCCGCCGGGCGCGTGCTGTCGCTCATGCTGCTGTGGCGGCACGGCATCATCCTCTTCCACGATATCCACCCCAAGGCCGCCAGCGCCCTCCCTCGCATCTGGAACGAGACGCGCGGCTCGGGCGTGAGCTGGGTGGACTGCCGCTCGGAGTAGGTCTCGCGGTTCTCTTCCACCGCCCATTTTCCACCCGGGTGTGACCGGGGCTCGCGCGCTTCCGCCCGTGGAGCGGCCAGGGAGGCACCGCTCGTCCCGGAGGATTGGTCGTGGCGCAGCGCCACCAGGAACACGCTGACATCCAACGCCTCCACGCCGAACAGCGGACTGGAGATCGTTATGATGGCGGGCATGTCCGCTCCCGAGATCTCCTCCGCTCCCTCCCTTCCGTTCGACAAACTCGCCGAGGGCTTCGCGGCCTGCTTCGCCCGGTACGTGGTGCCCATCTCCGGGGATGTCCGGGCCTTCGAGCAGCGGGTGCGCACCGAGCACGTGCACCTCACGGACAGTCTGGTGGTGGTGCGGGAGGGCCGCGTGGAGGCGCTGGCGCTCGTGGCCCGCCGGGGGGACACGAGCCGGGTGGCCGCCATGGCGATCGTTCCGGAGCTGAGGCGCACCGGGGTGGGCCGTGCGCTGGTGTACAGGCTGCTCGACGAGGCGCGGGGCCGGGGAGATCGCTCGATGCTGCTGGAGGTCATCGAGAGCAACACCCCCGCGTTGGCCCTCTACGAGCGCTCGGGCTTCCAGGTCCGCCGCCGGCTGGTGGGGTGGGAAGGGACGCTTCCGGAGCACGCCGCGCCCCTGGAGGAGATTCCCCTGTCCACCGCGCTGGCGGCGGTGCTCCGGGATGGCGAGCCCGGGCTTCCCTGGCAGCTCGCGCCGGAGACCCTGGCCGGACTGACGGCGCCCGCGCGGGCCTTCCGCCTCGGCGCGGCGGTGGCGGTGATTCTCGAGGCCGGGCCCCAGGACGTGGTGCTGCGCTGTCTGGTGGTGGCCGGGGAGCAGCGCCGGCGGGGGGAGGGGAGCCGCCTCCTGCGGGCGCTCGCGGCCCGGCTGCCGGGCCGCCGGTGGAAGACCCAGGTCGCCCTTCCCGAGCAGCTGGGCGCCGCCTTCTTCGCCGCCAACGGCCTGCGGCGGCAGCCGCTCACCCAGCTGGAAATGGCTCATGGCCTTCAGGCCGGCGAGGCCTCCATCCGCTGAAGCGGGGAGCGGAGCGCCGCCTTGTCCCAGGTGATGAGCGCACGCTGGTAGTTCTCGGAGATCCGCTGGGCCGCCTCGGCCGCGGTGAGCTGCCCCTCCTGGAAGGCCCGGAGGGGGTTCCACCAGATCGTCTGGCCGATCGAGAAGCCGATGAAGCCCGGAGTGGCGCCGGCCGCATGCAGCCAACGCTCCATCCGTTTCCAACCCGTGCGGTGGTCGAGCACGATGCACGACACGTGCTCCCGGCCTCCCGCCCGGGCCTGCCGGGCCACGTTCTCGCAGTCCGACGGCCGCTCCAGGCCCTCGATCTTCCACACGTCTGGCTCCACGCCGCCGGCTTGCAGCTCCTCCATCGCTCGCACCAGGAGCAAGGGCCGCAGCTCGGTGTCATAGCGCTCCAGGTCTCCTCCAACGGCCTCGAGCTGGGCGTTGGTGGGGGGCACCCGCAGCTCGAAGAGGAAGCGGCGCCCGCGCTGTTGCAACCAGTCGGTGAGGTGGGCGAGCCGCTCCCGTTGGCGGGCATTCAGCCCGGCGTCTCCCTCGGGGTTGTAGCGCACCATCACCTTGGTGAAGGCCGGATCGAAGGTCTCCACGTGCGCGCCGAAGTCCTGGCCATATTCGAAGTCGAACTCGTGCTGCCCGTTCTTCTCCACGGGCATGGCCAGCAGGGACCCGTCCTCGAGCGCATGGGCGGCCACGTGGGTCCCGTACTGCTCGTCCACCAGGATGCCACTGCCGTCGCGCCGCGCCCCCTGACGGAGCGCCAGCCGGAAGCCGGTGTAGATGAGCATCTTCATCCGGCGGATGGCCTCCGCCTCGTCGGCCGTGGGGGGGCCAGACAAGCCGAGGAGCGAGTGCTCGAAGGCATTCCGGTGATCGAAGGCGAGCAGATACAGACGGGAGAGGGGCGGTGGAAAGAGCGTGGACATGGGGGCCTGCGTTGGCGGAGGGCTTTCCACCAAGGTGAGGCCGGGCCCCGCGAGCTGTCAGCCCGGGGCCAGTCCGGTACGCGAGGGCGGGTGGCCTGCGTGGTCCGCGAGCAGGCCACCGCCGCTCACGCGGTCATGAACCGGTAGAGCACCTCCGCGGCGCACGCCGGCTTGGACTCCCCTTCGATCTCGATGCTGGCGAGCATCAGGGCCTCGACACCCTTGGGAATGTCCTTGAGCTCCTCGAGCTCGAGGCTCAGCCGGTAGCGGGCCCCGGCCTTGAGGGGCGCGGGGAAGCGGACCTTGTTGAGGCCGTAGTTGAGCACCAGGGCGAAGCCCCGGATGTCGACGATCTCGAAGAACAGCCCGGCGATGCGCGAGACGCTGAAGTACCCATGGGCGATGGGCACGCGGAAGGGCGACTCCCGCGCGCACCGCTCCCGGTCCACATGGATCCACTGGAAATCCCCGGTGGCCTCCGCGAAGCGCACGATGTCCTCGTACGCCAGCTGCTTCCAGTCGGAGGCCCCGAGCTTCTGTCCTGCGAGGGCCCGGAGTCCATCCAGGCCGTCGATGATCGTGGGGTTGGGCATGCGGCGCCCATACCACGGGACTACTGCAGGAAGGGCGTGTTCTCGGCGAAGTACTCGTGGTTGTCCGCGTTGCCGAGCGCGTTGGTGGGGTTGGAGATCGCCAGGCTCTTGGCGCCGCTCTGCCCGTAGACGTAGTCATCCGTGCCGGCCACCACCGTGAAGTGGCTCATCTCGTGGATGAGCGTGCCGCCCTTGGAGTCGGTGCCCGTCATCGGCGCGGACCAGAAGGCGTTGCACACGTAGATGGTGTACGGCTGGTTCGGGTAGACGTAGGCGTAGTAGCTCTTCTTGCAGCCGCAATCGACGGTGATCGGCTTGGTGTCGAAGGCGTCCTTGATGGCGGCGAAGTGGGTCTTCGCGGTGGTCCAGCCGCTGCTCGAGAAGGCGCCGAACCAGGTGGTGTAGCGCGGCGTGCCCGAGGGCGTGCCGTTGAGGTAGGACGACGAGTCATTGGCCATGGCGCTGGCCGCGTTGAGCGCGTCCATGATGGTGGTCATCTGGGTGGACGAGCAGCGGCCGCTGAACGAGATGGCGCCGAGCGACGTGGGGGTTTCACCGGCGGGCCTGGCGGCGGCGCGGCCCTCGATCCACACGGTCACGTCGTTGGACTTGAGCAGGCCGGCCTTGGCGCTGTTGCCGTGGAGCTTCGCGGTGGCCACCTCGAAGCTCAGGCTGTAGCTGCCGGTGCGCGACAGATCATACACCTCGCCGAGGTCCACCGTGCGGCTCAGGCTCTCGCCGGGGGCCAGGGTGAGGAAGTCCTTCTCGGAGGCGGCGGGGCGCTTGTAGTGCGGGCCGGTGAAGGCCACGTCCTCGCCGTTGAGCTTCACCTGGAGGAGCGGCTCCTCGAGGCCCTCGGCGGGCGTGTACCACTTGAGCAGCTTCACCGCGTGGCGCGAGTCGTTGGTGAGGGTGAGGGTCACCCGGGCCGTCTCGCCGGCGCCGAAGGTGGCCTTCTCCGAGGACAGCCGCACCGACACGTCCCGGGCGGCGAGCTCCTGCGCGCCCTGGGCGAGCCCCTCACCGTTGGCCGCGGTCTCGTCCCCCGGCACGCCGCAGGCGCCGAGAAGGGACGCACCCACGACAGCCATCCACTTGAAATTGCCACGAAGGTTCTTGCTCATAGGGCTTGCTTCCTTTGCTGGGGGATGAGGCGGTTCGTCGGATGAGCAAGGCTCGGGCCAGCACTTCTCCTTGTGTGAGAACGCGAGGTTGGCGTGGCCCCGGAGATGCGATGGTGCATCGGGGCTCCACCCTCCGAGGCGCTGGAACGTAAAGAGCCGTTACGAGAGCGTGACGATTTCCCAGCAACCCCGGGGGGTTCGTGGGAGCCCGGGGGTTGTCCCATTCTCGGACAGGGGGAGCGCGGGATGGGGTCATCTGGTACAGGCGGGGCCACTCGGGAGCGCGGCGCGACCGGCGGCCGTCTTCCTGGAGCCGTTCGGCGGGGCGGGGCCCGCGGGAGCCGGGCCGGGCTTCACACTGGCACCATGTTCGTCTTCCTCCTGGGCCTCGTGAGCGCCCCTGTCGCCGCCCTGCTGCTCGTGGCGGCCTTCTCCGTGGGAGCGACGCCGTCGGGCTGGGCCTATGTCGTGGGGGGCTCTGTCCTCTCGGCCGGGCTCCTCACGAAACGCTGGCGGCGGTGGCGCGGCCTGAGCCGGGCGGGGCTCGGCCTGCTGGTGCTCGTCGCGGGCGCGCGGCTCGTGCTCGCGGATGGGCTAGGCCTGCACACCGTGCGTCTGCCGGACGAGGGATGGAGGCTGGTGAACCGGCTCGTGGATGAGCGGGATGGAACGCTGCTCGCGGCGCATGCGCTCCTGCTGTCGGGCCGGCTGCCCCGTGCGGATGCACGCGACTTCGTCCCGGCGCTCGAGTCGGCCTTCTCCCGGCTGAGGGCTGCCGAGGGCCTGAGCGCCACGCCCGCGGTCGCGACGTGGCTGGGGCTCCAGTCGCCCGGGTCCTTCGATGCCGTCGTCATCCCCGCCGGGCGCCACGCCGCTCCCGGGACGGCCGTGGTGTTCCTGCACGGCTACGCGGGCAACTTCGCCGTGTACTGCTGGCAGATGGCGCGAGCGGTCCAGGCCATCTCGGCGCTCACCGTGTGTCCCTCGGTGGGCCCGATGGGAGACTGGTGGTCGGGCAGGGGAGAGGAGACCCTGGAGCGCACCTTCGCCTGGCTCGCGCGGCGTGGCGTCAAGCGGGTGTACCTCGGGGGGCTGTCCAACGGGGGCGTGGGCGCGAGCGTGCTCGTGGGCCGGGCCGCGCATCCCGGGCTGGAGCTTCGGGGGCTCCTGTTGATCTCCGGGGCCTCGACGAAGGTGCCTCCGCCGAGCGTCCCCGTGCTCCTCGTGGAGGGGACGCACGACTCGATGATGCCCGCGAGGCTGATGCGTGAAGCCGCCCGGCGCGCGGGGCGGCTGGCCACCTATGTGGAACTGGACAGTGGCCACTTCGCCTTCCTGGATCGCCACGAGGCGTGTGAGAAGGCCATCGCCGCGTGGCTCCTCGAGCGGGAGCGGGAGGCGGGCCCCTGAAGCTCCGTGCTTGAGACGTCCCCCATGGGTGCTCGAAGATGGCGGCCCCCCCTCATCCCGAGCCCACCATGTCCCGCGCCGCGCTGCTCCTCCTGCTCTCGTTGTGTGTCCTCTTCCCCGGGAAGGCCCTGGCGGAGGACGACGTCATCACCAAGGTGCAGGACTGGTTCTCGAAGCTGGGCAAGCCGAAGCCGCCTCCCGAGGAGGAGCTGGGCGCCCGGAACACCTTCACCATCAACCCGCTGGCGCTGAAGAACTCGCAGCTGGGAGTCGAGTACGAGCGGGCCTTTGGCAAGCCGCTGTCCATCTACGTGGCGCCGGAGTTCGCCTATGGGCGCACGCCGGAGGCCTGGACGCTGTCGCTGGCGGGGACGCTGGGCATCCGGCTCTTCGTGCTCGGCAACGCGCCGAGCGGCATCTACTTCGGGCCCGAGTTCAGCGCGGTCTATCAGCTCCGCTCGCAGAACCGCGTGCGGCGCACGGGCTATGGGCTGGGGCTGGGCGGGACGGTGGGCTGGACGCTGGTGCTGTTCAACCGCTTCACGCTCGCGGCGGGCTTCTCGGCCCAGTACCGCTCGACGCCGGACCTCGAGGCGGAAGGGGATGGGGCGCTGCGGGTGCAGATCATCCCCACGCCCCGCCTGGCCTTCGGCGTGGCCTTCTGACGCCGCCGCTCACCGCTCGCGCACGATCTTCCCGAAGGGCGCGAGCGCGAGCATCGCGAGCTTCACGTGCTGGATGGCGAAGGGGATGCCGATGATCGTCACGGCGAGCCCCAGCGCGAGCGCGATGTGGCTCAAGAAGATCCAGATCCCCGCGACGAGGATCCAGATGATGTTCAGGAGGAAGCCGATGGGGCTGGCGCCCGGCGCGTCGACGATGTCCTTGCCGAACGGCAGCAGGCCCAGCCCGGCCACCTTGAAGCACTGCATGCCAAAGGGGATGCCCACGACGGTGAGGCACAGCAGCAGTCCGCCGATCACGTACTCGAGCCAGATGATCCACCCGCCCAAGACGATCCACAGGAGATTCAGGAGCAATTGCATGGCGGGACCTTATCGCGGGTGTAGCGTCCGAGCCTCCTGAGAACACAAGGAGCCGGGATGAAGCTGGTATCGAGCAGTGCCATCGTGACGGGAGCGGGGCAGGGAATCGGGCTGGGGATCGCCGCGCGTCTCATGCGGGACGGAGCCAACGTGCTCCTCTTCGGGCGGACCCGGGAGAAGGTGGAGGCCGCCGCCCAGGAGCTCAACCGGGCCATGGAGGGGCGCGCGCGGGCCGTGGCCTTCGCGGGAGACGTGGTCCGGGCCGAGGACGTGTCCCGGGCCATCGAGACCGCCACGCGGGAGTTCGGCCTGCCGGGCATCCTGGTGAACAACGCGGGGACGGCCACGCTCGCCCCGATCATCGACATGCCGGAGCAGGACTTCGATCTCGTCCTGGACATCAACCTGAAGGGGCCCTTCCTCTTCATGAAGGCCCTGGGGCGGGCGCTCGTGGACGCGAAGCAGCCCGGGTCCTTCGTCAACATCTCCTCGCTGAACCAGACGGACGTGACGGATGGGCTCGGCCACTACTGCGCCTCCAAGGCGGGGCTCGCGAACCTCACCAAGGTGGCGGCCTCGGAGCTGGGGCGCTACGGCATCCGCGTCAACATCGTCGCGCCGGGCGTCATCCGCACGCCCCTCTCCGAGGGCGCCGGTCTCATGACGGAGGCCATGAAGCGGGAGTTCCTCGCCCGGACGCCGCTCGGCAAGGTGTGCGGCGAGCCGGATGACGTGGCGAAGGTGGTGTCGTTCCTGTGCGGCGATCTCTCGTCCTGGGTCACCGGCGAGACCATCGCCGTGGATGGTGGCAATCACATCCGCGGAATCCACAGCTACGCGGACACGCTGGGCATCACCCCCTCGAAGGTGGGCTGAAGCCCGCAACGGCCGAGGGCCCGATGCACCCGTCGGAAGGACGGAGCACCGGGCCCTCGGACCCGCCAGCGGCGCTGTTACTTGCGGACGATGCCGAACAGCTCCGCCGAGGCCTGATCGCCCGTGCTGAAGCCACCCACCGTCAGCACACGGCCGTCCTCCAGCAGGGTGGACGTGTGATCGTAGCGCACCAGCCCCAGGTTCGCCGTGTCGGCGAAGGTCCCGGTGGCCGGGTCATACAGCTCGGCCGAGGCGAGGATGCCGTACCAGTCGCTGTACCCACCGGCGAGCAGCACCTTGCCGTCGTTCAGCAGGGTGGCGGTGTGGTAGCGGCGGCTCTTGCCCAGCTGCGCGGTGGAGCTCCACGTGCCGGTGGCCGGGTTGTACAGCTCGGCCGAGGCGAGCGTGGAGGCGTTCGCGTCGTAACCCCCCGCGACGAGCACCTGACCATTCTTCAGGGCCGTGGCGGAGTGGTACCGGCGGGCCGTGGCCAGGCTGCCGGTGAGCGTCCACGCGCCGGTGGCCGGGTCATACACCTCGGACGAGGCCAGCGGCAGTCCACTGGCATCCAGGCCGCCCGTGACGAGCACCTTGCCCCCGGACAGGGACACGGCCTTGTGCTGGCTGCGCGCCTGGTTCATGAAGCCCACGGGCGTCCACGTCCCGGTGGCCGGGTCATACAGCTCGGCCGAGGACAGGGTGCCGGAGCTCCCGCTGGAGCCGCCGGTGACGAGCACCCGCCCATCGCTCAGCAGCGTGGCGGTGTGATCCTTGCGGCCGGTGCTCAGCGAGGCCGTGGGGCTCCACGTGCCGGTGGCCGGGTCGTACAGCTCGGCCGTCTCCAGCGAGCGCGAGTCGTTCTCGCCGCCGGTGAGGAGCACGCGGCCGTCCTTCAGCGCGGTGGCCGTGGGCCGCAGGCGCGACGTGGACGCCGGACCCGTGAAGCTCCACGTGCCGGTGGCCGGGTCATACACCTCGGCCGCGCTGGTGAAGCCACCCACGACGAGCACCTTGCCTCCGGGCAGCCGCGTGGCCGCGTGGAGCCCGTGCTCCAGGTTCATCCTGCCGGTGGTGCTCCACACGGGGACCTCGAGGTCCGTCAGGACGAAGTCGTCGATCTGGTGGTAGTTCTGGTCGGCGCCGATGCCGGCCGAGAACCCGACGCCGTCGTACGAGTAGTCCGGCGCGGCCATCTTGTGCGTGAAGAGCAGCCCGCCGTCGAGGTGCACGGTCACCTCGCCGTCGATGAAGCGCACCCGCATGGAGTGCCACACGGCGTCCTCGGTGCGCGAGTCATTCTTGTAGGCGAGCTTGGCCGAGAACGTGTGGGTGTTGTCCTTGATCAGCCCGATGTAGCTGTCCGAGGGATCCCAGCCCGAGTTGTAGTAGTTGTCGACGATGACGCCGTAGCCCGGCTGGTTCACGTAGGCGGGGTTGAAGCCGAGGAACCCGCCGCCCGCGGGCCGGTAGCCGCCCTTCTTGTAGAACATGAAGGCGAGCCCGTCGGCGCCGCCCTGGTACCGGCCGCCGATGCGGTAGCGGAACGAGGCCTCCCACTTGCGCGTCTTGAGCGGGGTATTGGCCATCATGTAGATGCCGCCGCCCGTGTAGCCGCCCACCCGCGTCATGTAGAAGGACTGGCTGGTGGCGTCGTGGAACGTGTTCGGCACGTCGCTCTGCACCACGGTCCACTTTCCGTTGGTGATCGGGTTGGTGGAGAAGTCGTCGGAGAAGAGCGTCGTCTCGGCCCGCGCGGACGCCGAGCCCAGAAGGCCGCCGATCAGAGCCGCACCCAGAAGATTCATTCGCATTGTTTTTCCCCCTCCGCGGTCCGGGAGTGGACCGCGTTGGACATCCATACGGCACTGCATTGACGTGCATACCGCGCGGGCCTGACATGCGAACCCGCCCGGAATGCTTGCCGCGTAGACGGTGGAGGGGTATCACCCGCGATGCTCCGGTCTCACCCCGGCACGAACCCCCGATGAAAATCAGGCCCCTGCACTTCTTCCTCTTCTGGCTGGTGCTGAATCTCGTGCAGGCCGCGTTCACGGAGCTGACCAGTGATGAGGCGTACTACTGGTTCTACTCGCGGTCGTTGGAGTGGGGCTATTACGACCATCCCCCCTTCATCGCGCTGATGGTGCGGCTCGGCTACGCACTCTTTCCGAACGAGTTGGGCGTACGCCTGGTGAATGTGATGCTGAACGCCCTGAGCGTGCTGCTGCTGTTCAGGCTGGTGCCTCGGGAGCATCCGGGGCGGGACACGCTCATCGCGCTGATGGTGCTGTCCCTGCCGCTGCTGAACTACCTGGCGTTCATCATCTTCCCGGACGGACCGCTCCTCTTCTTCCTGGTGCTGTTCCTCCTGGGCTACAAGCGGTTCCTGGAGAAGGAGGACCTGGCCGCGGTGCTGTTGCTGGGGTGCTCCACCGCCTTGATGCTGTACTCGAAGTACCACGGCGTCCTGGTGGTTGGGTTCACGGTGCTCTCCAACCTCCGGCTCCTGCGCTCACCGCGCTTCTGGCTGTCCATGGTGCTGGGCCTGGTGTTGTTCCTGCCGCACCTGGGCTGGCAGTACGCGCACCAGTTTCCGACGTTCCAGTTCCACCTGAAGGGCCGCACCACCGCTTTCACCACCCGCTATCTGCTCGAGTACGTCAGCCAGCAGCTCCCGGCGATCGGGCCCGGGCTCCTCTTCATTCCGTTCGCCGTCAGGGCTCAGGACCGGTTCGAGAGGGCCTTGCGGTTCCTCTGCGTAGGCACCTTCGGCTTCTTCCTCTTCACGGCCCTGAAGGCGTTCGTCCACTTCCACTGGACGTCCATCGCGCTCTTCCCGCTGCTGCTGCTCGCCTCGCGGTTCTACGAGGAGGAGAAGCACAAGCGGCTCTTTCGATTCCTGGTGCTGCCACTGGCGTTCGCCGTCGTGGTGCTCCGTCTGTATTTGATGTTCCGCATCTTCCCGGTGAACCACCTCAACGTGGACTACTACCATGGCCGGAAGCTGTGGGCGGAAGACATCGAGAAGGTGGCCGGAGACAGGCCCGTGCTGTTCGGTGACAACTTCCGGGAGTCGTCTCTGTATTCGTTCTACTCGGGGCACACGGGCGTGGCCCTGCAGAGCGGCGAGCGGCGCCAATCCCAGTACGAGCTGTGGAATTACGAGGATGGCCTGCAGGGACGCGAGGTGGTCCTCGTCCAGGACCGCCCCTTCGCCGGGAGCACGGAGCTGCGGACGCGCATGGACAAGACAGTCCATTACTTCATCGCGCCCGCGTTCTCGTCCTATTACGACATCCCGGTGGAGGCCGCGTTCCCTCCTACCGTGAGGAGTGGAGACACCGTGGCCCTGAGCGTCACGGTCTCCAATCCGAGGAACACGGCGCTCCGCTTCGCGCGAGACGGGTTTCCACGGGCGCCCGCGCTGTTCTACGTCATCCGGAAGGCTGGCCAGGAGGTCCATCGGGGGACGCTGGATGTCTTCGCGGAAGACACCGTCATCCCGCCGGGCGGCCAACGTGAATTCAAGACCTTGCTCCAGCTGCCAGCGCTGGAGGAAGGGGCCCATACCGTGGTGTTTGGAATCCGGTATGAGCCCCTGTTGGATGCCTACGACTCCAGGCCCCGTGAGTTCCGCGTGGGCCGTTGAGGCCCGCCGCGCCTACTTCGTGAGGAGGTCCCGCCAGAGCAGGCGATCCTCGCGGCCCGGATCATTCTCGACCCGGGACGTGAGGTTGAAGAGCAGGGTGGGGCGCTGCTCGGTGTCGTAGGCCGGCCACGTGGGAATGCCGGGGTGGTTCGGGTCGCCGTTGCGCGCGAAGGCGATCCACGCCGCGCTCATCTGCTCGGACAGCTTGAAGCGCTCGGGGTCCTTGCCGGTGAAGGAGGGAACCAGGTCCGCGTTGTCGAACACGAAGGGAATGTCGAGCGCGTGGGTGGCCTTGAGCTGTCCCTCGAGGATCGGCGTCTCCCAGGTGAACAGGTACACGTAGACGGGGGCGCCGGCCTGGGCCACCTTGCGCTCGGCGGCCAGCAGGGACAGCGCCCGGAACATGTCACTGCCGGCGGCGATGATCAGATCCTTCGCCGGGGCGTCCGGCCTGGCGCGGCGGTAGTGATCGAAGACCTGGTCCTTCACATCGCCCACCAGCCGGCCCAGTCCCATGCGCGCCACGGCGTCGGGCATCGCTCCCAGCTTCCCGTGGAGGAACAGCGTCATCTCGTCCTGGTTGGTGCCAATCATCAGCGGCACTCCGGCCGAGACCGCGGGGGCCACGGGATCGAACGGGTTGCCGGGCAGCACCTGCCCATCCATCACGGGAGTGAAGGGCGGGTTGAAGGTGAAGACCCCCCGCTCCTTCTTCACGACGGCCATCTGCGCGTCGAACAGCTTCTCCAGGGGGAGGTTCCGCAGCGCCTCGAGGTCTCCCGGCTGGAGCTTCAGCTCGGCCATCAACTCGCCGGCATGGGTGGCCGCATCCTCCGGCTTCAGCGCGCGCACCAGGGCACCGCTCTGGCTGATGGCCTTGTGGAACAGCCCCTTCGCGGCGGGCATGGCGAGCAGGAGCGTCACCTTCATGCCGCCGCCCGACTCGCCGAAAAGGGTGACGTTGCCCGGGTCCCCGCCGAACGAGGCGATGTTGTCGCGCACCCACTCGAGCGCCGCGACGATGTCGAGCATGCCGGCATTGCCCGAGGTCGTGTGGGCGCCGCCCGTGTACAGGTAGCCCAGCGCTCCGAGCCGGTGGTTGAGCGAGACCACCACGACGTCCCCGCGCCGGGAGAGCGCGGTGCCGTCATAGAGGGCGGCCGACCCGGAGCCTTCCACGAAGCCACCGCCATGCAGCCAGACCATGACGGGCCGCTTTCCGCCATCCGCCACACCGGGCGTCCAGACATTGAGGACCAGGCAGTCCTCGCTCATGGCCCGGGTGTCGGGCGCGACGAGCGCCGCCACGACCTGGCGATCCACCGCCGTGCCGATGGCACTGCGCTGGGCGCAGCGCGGGCCGTACTCGAGGGCATCCCGGACGCCGCTCCACGGCTCGGGCTTCACCGGCGGCATGAAGCGGTTCCTGCCCGACGTGGGCCCGCCGTACGGAATCCCCTTGAAGACACGGGTGCCCTCGGAGAGGACACCGCGCACCTGGCCGCTCGTGGTGTCCGCGAGGACCGGACCTTCGCTCTTCAGCTCGCGGCCCTTGTTCTCGTTGACGATCGGCTTGTGGGCACAGCCTGCCGCCAGGACGAGCGCGAGCAGGCCGATGCGGGCAAACGGACGGCGTACGGCGAAGTTGCTTCCAGATGGCATCGGTCGTTCCTCCTGGCGGCGCGCCATACCAGAAAGACCCCGGCCATCGTTCAACTTCGCCTACTTCTTCTTGTTGTTGTCCTCGCCCATGCCGCCACCACCGGTGCCGGTCTGGTTGCCCTGCTGACGGAAGTCCTTGGCCAGCGTCGAGTTGCCCCAGCCACCCTCGATCATGCTCTTGGCCATCCACTGGCCATTCTTGCGGATCATCAGCGTGGCGGACTTCCAGGTGGCCTTCTTGCCGTTCACGGTATCGGTCAGGCTCGTGGTGACGATGGCCAGATTGTCCGAGAGGATCTCGTACGAGCGGCTCTTCTTCAGCTTCTTGTTGGCGTCCGGGGGCGTGTTCTTCATCACCTCGGACATGGCCTGATCATACTGCTCGCGCGTCCACAGGCTCGTCGTGGCCTCGCCCTGGTCGCTGTCCGTCACCATGAGGACGGGGAAGTCGATCATCCCGTACTCGGCGGTGTGGTCTCCCTTCATCATGGCGTCGTCGAGCTTCTTGTACATGGAGTCGAGCGACTGCCGGATCTCCTTCTCGTTGTTGATCTTCGGCGGCGTGAATTGGGTACCCTTCTGATCCCCTCCCTGGCCCTGCGCGAGAGCAGGCGCCGCCACGAAACAAACAAGAACAGCGAGAGCAAGCTTCTTCATGGTCATCCCCCGGGGACTGTGGAAAAGCGGGGGCAGACTAAAGGGCGGGTCTCGCGAGGCATAGCCGCCTCCGGCCCCCAATGTCATGCAGACATCGGAAGGACCCCTCGCGAGGCGATGCAATGTTGAGTTGTCAGTCATCCAGCAGCCAGGGCGCGAACTTCCAGGCCGTCTGCTGTTTCGCCTGCTCGGCGAAGCGGATGTCCACGAACTCCTCGAAGGGCATGCGCCGCTCCAGCAGTCCGTGCTCCATCATCAGGTCCTGCACCAGCTCGAAGTCCTCGCGGCGAGGCGAGAGCGGCGTGTACATCACGCGGTCCATCGGCTCGAGCAGTGCGTGCCGCAGCAGCGCGGGCGGCTGGCTGTAGTAGTAGCGCCCCACGAACTCCGCCGCGTACGAGCGCTCCTCGCGGCCCTGGTCCAGCCACAGGCCCGAGCGCGCGATGCCGTCCACCAGCACCTGCACCGCCTGCGGACGCTTCTCGATGACGTCGTCGCGCACCACCAGCACGCAGGACATGTAGTCCGGCCAGTACTCCCGCGCGTGGAAGAGCACCCGCCCGAAGCCTCCGAGCTCCGCCTGGGACGGGTAGGGCTCTCCCATGGAGAAGCCATCGATGGCTCCCGCCGCCAGGGCGCCCGCGACATCCGGGGGGGACATCTCCACCATCTTCACCGCGGAGGGCGCCAGCCCATGCTGCTTGAGCGCCTTGAGCACGATGAGCCGCTCGTCCGAGAAGCGGCTCGGAATGGCGATGGTGTGGCCCGCCAGCCCCATCACGGAGCGCACGGGTCCCTCCTTGCGCACCACCACGGCGCTGCCGTAGCGATGCCCGAGGTACACGATCTTGATGGGTACGCCCTGCGACCGCAGGGCCAGGGCCATGGGGGCCACCAGGAACCCCGCCTGCATCCGGTTGGAGATCAGTGCCTCTTTGATCTCCGGGAACCCCTGGAACATCTTCGGGATGAAGAGGGTGTCATCCAGGGAGTTGCGGGCGATGTAATCGGTGACCGGGCAGGCCAGGTGTCAGGTGACTGGGATGTAGGCGACGTTGAGCTTGCGCTCGTTCTCCGTCCGCCACTCGTTGCGCAGCGAGGACCAGTCCAGGTTCAGCCACAGGTGCAGGCCGGAGACCACCACCAGCCACGCCGCCACCGCCATCACCACGCGCTTCGTCTGCGTCTTCATCTCTCACTCCTCGCGGAAGCCCCAGCGCACCCAGTGCAGCGACTCCATCCTGCGGATGCCCATGTCCAGCAGCAGGCCGATGCTCCCGATGAGCAGCATCCCCGCCACCACCAGATCGTACCGTTTGCCCGCGTTGCGGGCGTCCACGATCATGTAACCCAGCCCCGAGTCCACGGCGATCATCTCCGCGGCCACCACCACCTGCCAGGCCACCCACAGCGAGACGCGCACGCCCACCAGCAATTGGGGCATGGCGGCCGGCAGCAGCACCCGGAAGAAGAGCCGGGGCGGGGAGAGCCCGAAGTTGCGGCCCGCGTTCAGGTAGATGGCGGGCACCGTGGCCACCGCGCCCGTGGTGTGCAGGGCCAGCGGCAGGCAGGCGGCGAGGAAGATGAGCGAGACGGCCGCTCCGTCTCCCACGCCGAAGAAGAGGATGGCGATGGGCACCCAGGCCAGGGGGCTGATGGGCCGCAGGAACTGCACCACCGGGCCGAGCGCCGCCGCCACCGCCGGGTACAGGCCCATCACCATGCCCAGGCCCAGCCCCACGATCAGGGCCAGCCCGAAGCCCACCCCCACGCGCAGCAGCGAGTCCGCCGCGTACCGCCACAGCAGGCCGCTGCGCACCATCCCCACCAGCCCCTGGAGCACCTGCTGGGGCGTGGGGAACACGCGCGTGCCCGTCCAGCGCACCGCCACCACCCAGCCCACCAGCAGCAGCACCAGCGTGCCCACCGGCAACAACCATGTCTCCAATTGGCGTCGGGTCACCATGGGCTCAGATCCGGTGCGCCAGACCGATCTCCTCGAGCAGGCTGTCCCGCAGCTCCAGGTAGCGCGGCGAGCTGATGTCCCGGGGACGGGGCACGTCCACCTCCACGATGCGTCCCACGCGGCCGGGCCGGGCGGACATCACCACCACCCGGTCCGCCAGCTGCAGCGCCTCCTCGATGTCGTGCGTGACGAAGAGCACCGTCTTGCGCTCCGACTCCCACAGCCGCAGCAGCTCCGAGCGCATGGAGTGACGCGTGATGGAGTCCAGCGCGCCAAAGGGCTCGTCCAGGTACATCACCTCGGGGTTGGCCGCGAGCGCCCGCGCCACCTCCACGCGCTGCTTCATGCCGCCGGACAGCTCGTGCGGCCAGGCGTGCTCGAAGCCGCTCAACCCCACCAGCTTCACGTAGTGCGCCACGCGCTCGCGCCGCTCCGCCTCGGACAGCCGGAACAGCCCGAAGGCGATGTTGTCCTCCACCGTCAGCCAGGGGAACACGCCGCGCTCCTGGAAGACGAAGATGCGGCGCGGATCCGGCCCGGTGATCAGCTCTCCCCGGTAGCGCACCTCGCCGGCCGTGGGCCGCAGGAAGCCGCCCACCACGTTGAGCAGGGTGGACTTGCCACAGCCCGAGGGGCCCAGCAGGCAGACGAACTCGCCTTCATGGACGTCCAGGTCGATGCCCTCCAGCACCGTCAGCTCGCGCGTGGGCATGCTGAAGCGCACCTGGAGGCCGCGGACCGTCAGGGCCGTGGCGCGGACGGCCGAGGCTTCGGCGGGGGGCGGAGAGAGGGCGGTGGTGGGCTTCAACTCAGTGACTCCTGGAAGGACGAATGCCGGGCGCGGTGGGCGCGGCCGAAGGGGAAGGGGCGGGGAAGCCCCAGCTCAGTCCGGGCAGCCGCTCCACCCGCCGCAGCATCCGGTCCAGCCCGAGCCCCACCATGCCGATGATCACCATCCCCGCGACGACGAGATCATAGCGGTTGCCCGCGTTCCTCGCGTCGAGGATGAGGAAGCCCAGGCCCGAGTTGACGGCCATCATCTCCGCCATCACCACCACCATCCACGCCACGCCCAGCGTCTGCCGCAGGCCGGTGAAGAGCTGCGGCAGCACGGACGGCAGGACGATGCGGCGCAGCAGCTGGGCCGTGGACAGCCCGAAGTTGCGGCCCGCCCGCAGGTGCACGGCCGGCACCTTGCGCACGCCGTTGAGCGCCGTCACCGTCAGCGGCCCGAAGCACGCCATGAAGATGATGAACACCGCCGACAGGTCTCCCACCCCGCACCAGAGGATGGCCAGCGGCGTCCACGCCAGCGAGCTGATGGGGCGCAGCAGCTGGAGCGCCGGCCCCAGGGCCCGCTCGGCACGGTGGGACCAGCCCAGCCACACACCGAAGGGAATGGCGATCACCACCGCCGCCAACAGCCCCCAGCTCACGCGGAAGAGCGACGCCACGGTGAAGCGCACCAGCCGGCCATCCGCCGCGAGCTGTCCCATCGCCACCAGCGTCTGCCAGGGCGTGGGCATCAACGGCGCCTTGCCCAGGTGCACCGCGAGGCTCCACAGACACAGCAGGACGGTGATGACCGCTCCGGGCAGCACCCAGCGGGAGACGCGCGGATTCATCGACGGGTGACCTGGGGAACGCTCGACATGGGGGACCACAGGATAGCCCGGATTCCAGGGGAATGTCTTCCAGTGGATCCGTGCGTTGCCTCGGGCAGCAGCGGATGGTTGAGTAGCCGCAGGGTCCCCCGTGGAAATCATCCAGGCGCTCCTCCCCCCACAGCTCGAGCTCGCGCGTGCGCTCCTCGTCGAGTACGTGCGCTCGCTTCCCATCGATCTCGGCTTCCAGCGGATCGACCGGGAGCTCGAGCTGTTCCCCGGGGACTACACGCCCCCCGGGGGGTGCTTCCTGCTGGCGATGGACCCGGAGCGCGCCGCCGGTTGTGTCGCGATGCGCAGATGGGACGGGAAGACGTGCGAGATGAAGCGCCTCTACACCCGGCCCGGGTACCGCGGGCAGGGCTTGGGGCGCCAGTTGACGCTGGCGGTCATGCGGCACGCCCGCGCGTGCGGCTACACGGAGATGGTGCTCGACACGCTGCCCTTCATGGAGGCCGCGGCCGGGCTGTACCTCTCGCTCGGCTTCGAGCGGACGGAGCCGTACTACCCCAGCCCCATCCCCGGCACGCTCTTCATGCGGCGGATTCTTTGACCTGGCGGGAGATGACCGACTCGAGGAACCGCTCCAGCGGCTGCACGTACATGGGCTTGTTCCAGTTGTTCTCCAGGTCCTCCGGCACGTGGTACTCGGCCACCACGGTGCCGCCGCGGTAGTGGCGGAGCACGGGGTGGATGAACCGGCTGACCGTGCCGTCGTCGGGGACGCGGGTGATGTTGAACGGGTCCTCTTCCGGAGCGATCTTCCCGTACTCCAGGGTGAGCATCAGCCGCTCCTGGGGCCCCAGGTTCTGCTGCTCCGCCACGTAATCCACCGGCAGATCCCGGTACACGCGCGTGCGCTCCGGCGACTCGAGCAGCAGCGTGTCCGCCAGGTAGCCGGGCTGCTGGAAGAGCGACGAGCACCGGTTGACGCGATCCAGGATGTACTGGGACAGGCCCTTCACCCCGCCGGGCAGCTCCTTCGTCTCCAGCGGCGTCCCCTCGTACTTCTGCTCCAGCAGGCGGCTCAGGCACTCGACGCTGTAGCGGAAGCCGTGGATGAAGCCCGAGAAGCCCTTGCGGTAGTCGCGCCCGTGCATCAGCGCGCCCGCGAAGAAGAGATCCTTGACGTTGGTGGACTCCCAGCTCGACGTGACGCTCGGGAAGCGCTTGTTGTAGTTCAGCTCGGGCAGGCACGTCTCGGGATCGAAGAGGGAACGGTCGATGCCGAAGCCGATGCACGCGATGATCCGGTGCACCTTCAGCTCCCACTCCTGGCCGTGGGCGTGGGTGTACTTGAACTTCACGTGGAGCATCCCATCCGGCAGCCGCTCGATGCTCTGCAGGTGGGCGTCGATGATCGTGTTCTGGGACTTGAGCTGGTAGGTGTCCAGCAGGTTGTTGTTCACCGCCCGCAGGTCGCCCACGTAGTGCGTCTTCCACGCCATGCGGACGGGGTTGGGGCTCAGCATGTGGATGGAGGCCGTGACGCCCACCAGGTTGTCCGCCGTCTCGAAGGCCGAGTTGCCCTTGCCGAGGATGAGCACCCGCTGGTTGATGAAGTCGTCGGGGTTCACCGAGACGTCGTCATAGGACTCGATGTGCTCGGCCCCGGGCACGTCGGGGTTCTGCGCCGCGGAGCGTCCCGTGGCCATGATGACCCGCTTCGCCCTCAGCTCGCGATCCGCCAGCTGGATGAGGAAGCCCTCCTCGTCGCGGCGGATGCGGCGGACCTCGGCGTTGCACTCCACGCGCAGCTGGTGCTTCCGGGCGTAGTCCGCGCAGTAGCTCACCATGCTGTCCGCGGGCGGGAAGTACTCCTTGCTGAACTCCTTGTAGGTGGCGCAGTCCCCGTCCGCCAGCAGCGAGTTCCAGTCCCAGCGCAGGTTGATCTCCGCATCCTCGAAGCCCGTGTAGACCTTGTTGATGGAGATCAGCTTCCGGTGCCGCGGGAAGCGGGTGAAGAAGTGTCCCGGCGTGTTCCCCTTCTCGAGGATGACGTAGTCCCGCCCGTGCTTCTGCAGGTAGTAGCCGAGCTGGAGCCCTCCGGGTCCCGCGCCGATGATGACGTAATCCACCTGCCTGGCGTGTGTGCTCATAGGACGATCTCTTTGCTGAGGAAGAGCCGCTCCGAGGGGATGCCCTCGGCCCGGCAGGTTTCGACGAAACGGCGTGTTTCCACGACGGGAAGTGAATGCTCGCCATGCGCGCCGCCCGTGACGGGCGTGAGCCAGGGCTCCAGGCCCAGCGCGTAGACGAAGGCCTCCTTGACACCGAAGAGGCGCACCAGCTGCATGGCCATGTCGCTGGTGGAACCATTGAGGCGCCGGCCCTGATCCGCCGTGCGCTCCGGCGCTTCCGGCATCAGGGGGCCGTACAGCCAGGAGAGCGGCGCGCCCTCGCACTCGAGCCCCACGAACAGCGTCCGCACGTCACCGATGAGGCGGTGGACATGCTCGAACATGCGCGGCTCCACGTTGCGCGCGTCCGTGGCGAACATCATCCGGTGCCCGAGCGCCTCGAGCAGCACCACGTGCTTGGCGCGGATGTCCAGGTCCGAGTGCTCGCCCAGGAAGGGCAGGCCCGTGAGCGTGACGCCGGGGCCAAGCTGCTGCGGTGACAGCATTCCCAGCTCGCGCACGTCCCGGAAGCCCAGGCGCTCCAGCATGGGCTTGAGCCCCGGATCCTGCAGGGAGCCCCCCCCGGGAGGCACGTGCACGGTGCCCGTCCGCCCCCGGAGGGCGATCAGCGTCTCCAGGGCCGTGTGATCCGAGTGCGCGTGCGTGAGGACCACGTGGTCCACGCGCGCGGGCAGGCTCGAGAAGGTGAAGGAGTCCTCGCCGGGCGCCCCGTGGCGCAGCACCGGATCCACGAGGACGGAGGTCTCCCCCGTCTCCACCAGGATGCACGCATGGCCGAAGTACCGGACGCGGACGCGGCCCGCGGGCACCGGGTCGGGTTTCGGTGGCGCCTCCGGCGTGAAGAAGGTCCGGAAGAGCTCCCGCTGGTGCGCGGGCACCCGCAGGCGCTCCTCGAGCTCCTCCCGCGAGCCCGGCTCGTCCTTCATCCGCACCAGCGCGTCGATCGCCGGAGCGTCGAAGGGCAGGGCGAGCTCCACCTGCCCCTCCTGCGGCAGCAGCGGCGTGCTCAGCATGAAGCGGCGCGCGTCCTTCGCCTCGGGGAAGAGCGCGAAGCCCTGGACGGATGTGTCATACGCCGGCCCGCGGTAGAGCAGCGGCTCCAGGAAGCGCACGGAGGGACGGTTGCGCGTGTCGTAGACCAGCTCCACGTAGCCCCGGAGCTGCTCGGGCACGCGGGCATAGAGTGGCTCCAGGGAGCGCCCCCGGGCCTCGTCCAGGAGCAGCTTGTCCAGGGCCGCCATGGCCTGGGTGAGCTCCAGCAGCCCTCGCTGGCGGCGCTCCGTCTCCTCGATGAGCGCGCGGATCTCCTCCTTGCGCGCGGCGGGCGCGTCCAGGAAGGGTCCGCTGCGCAGCGCGGGGTTGCGGCACGCCGCCTCGTGGGCCTGAGGCGCCTGCACGAACGAGCGCATGATCTTCAGGTGGCGCCCCACCACGTTCAGCGCCGCCGTGGGCGGGAAGAGCAGCTGGGGCCACGCCTGCCAGCGCAGCACGAGCGGTTGGGCGATGATGTCCTGCCGCAGGTAGAGCCGTTCCATGGGGGATGGCGCATCCTACTACGCGACGGCGACCTGCACCGGAGCCCCGGCTTCCCGCAGTGGGATCTTCTCGTCCTCGAAGTACTCCATCCAGTTGTACGGGTAGGTGGGCACCGTGTCCGGCATCGTGCCCCGGAGCATGATCGCGGCCATGTCCTGCTGGAACCGCAGCGCGCTCTCGAGCGCGGCACTCGCTGGCACGCGAGCGGCCAGGTTCGCCCGCAGTTGAGCGAAGAGCGACTCCTGGTCCTGAATGACATTGACCCACCACCACTCGTGCAGCAGCCAGGCGGGCTTGGAGGGCATCACGCGCCGGGCGAAGTCGATCATGTCCTGCTGCGTCAGGAGCTTGTCCTCCATGGGCATGCGGCTGTCCGCGAGGTAGTCGAGCAGCAGCTGGCGGATGCGGTGCAGCGGGCGGCCCAGCGGGCTCTCCGGGTTCGCGAGCGCCTCCTCCATCAGCGGGCGGTAGAGGTTCTCGTAGGAGAGGACGCCCTCGCGGTGCAGGAACATGGCGAGGTAGCGCGTGAGCCCCAGGTTGTGCAGGCCCTGCACGATGATGCTGAACATCCAGCAGTACAGCCAGTCCTCCGTGGACATCGTGTTGGTGCCGATGACCACCTCGACCCGCTCCATGTCATCCGCCAGGTAGGGGCGGATCATCGTCTTCAGCCCGTACTTCTCGCGCGAGGCGGCATCTCCCAATTGCGAGTTGGGCAGGAGCACGCACTCGTAGACCATCACGTCGTCGTGGATGCCGGCCTCCAGGGCCTTGCACATGCCCGTCACCCACGACTGCCGCGTCTCGCGGGGCAGGCCGACGATCATCTCCGTATAGGTGCGCACGCCCTCGTCCTTGAGGCGCTGGCTCATCTTCCGGTAGCCCTCGAAGGGGATGTTGGAGCGGCGCACCGCCTCGAGCACCTCGGTGGTGGTGCTCTGCATGGCGAGGATGGTGCCGTTGGCCATCTCCGCCTGGACGAGCAGCTTGCTGATGTCCACCACCCGGTCGTTCGCGTTCTTGGCGTAGCTGGTGATGAAGCGCGAGGGGTAGCCCGAGACGAGCTTGCGCGCGACGAGCTGGCGCGTGAGATCCAGATCCCGCGGCAGGATGCCGAAGTTGGAGTCGCAACCGAGGATGGCCCGGATGCGCTTCTGGGAGAAGTAGTCGATCTCCCGGCTGAGCCGCTCGATGGGGAAGCGCCGGAGCTTGGTCATGTTCGCCGAGCCCCAGTCACAGAAGGTGCAGCTGTAGGGGCAGCCGCGGTTCGTCTCCCACAGCACGATGGGATCCAACCCCGCCGCGCGCGCCGACTCGATGGAGTGCTCGAAGTACCCCTCCAGGTAGGGGCTCGGCACGGTGATCTCCATGGGCAGCCGGTCCTTCATGGCATTGGTGCGCACCTGCCCGTCCGGACCGCGCCACGAGAGCGCGGACACCTTCGCGTAGTCCGGCTGATCCTTCAGCAGCTCCAGCAGCAGCTGCGACAGGGGAATCTCCCCCTCGTTGTGGATGGCGAAGTCCAGATAGGGCGCCTCCGCGAAGAGCCCCTCGGGCTTGTCGGGGACCTGCGGCCCTCCCGCCACGATGATCGCGTTGGGATAGCGCTCCTTCACCTGCCGCGCGATCTCGAGGTTCTTGCGGATGTTCCAGATGTAGCAGGAGATGAGGAAGACGTACGGCTCCCGCAGCGAGTCCAGGAGCGTGTCCCGCTGCGCCATGAAGAAGAACGGCTCCTCGAAGCTGTAGTTCTCCCGGATGGCTGGAATCGTCTCGGCGTAGGCCCGGAGGCAGCCCCACACGAGTGGCAGGTGGACGGCCCGATTCACTCCGCAGAAATAGATCTTCCGCTGTGTCATCTCGAGGCTCCGAAGGCAGGGGGGATGGCGCGGCATTCTAGCGGGAGACATGGAAATCCCGCCAGTGGGGTTTTTCCGCTTTTCAACCCTTTGCCTGTATACACCGGCCAGATGACTGGTGTAACCTGGGCTTCATTCGTTCCCGGTGCCCCCACCATGACTCTTCCTTCGACGCCCTCTCCGGAAGTGAAGCCTCAGGACACCCAAAGTGCGGGCGCGCTCAAGGCCCATCCGCTCGTGGCCGAAGCGAGTCTGCAGATCACGGAGGTGCAGGGAGCGTTGATGTTCCCCGAGGCCGCCCTGACGCAGATCCGCCGCGCGCTCATGCAGCTCCCCGCCTCGGAGAAGCGCCACGCGATTGGCGGCCTGGTGGATCTGGCGGCCCATCTCGAGTTGAACAGGAAGGCCCCTCAAGCCGCGAACGCGTTGTTGCTCGCGATCGCGAGCAGCGGCCAGCAGCAGCCCTGATCTCAAGTGCAGTGCGTAGTGCGGTCGTGCGTTGTTGCAGTCAAACGCAGTACACACACGTGAGGTAACGATGATTCTGGCTCAGCTGGTGAACCTCGTGGTCAACCCGGCCATCCCGAGTGGCTCGGCCGTCGAGCAGGCCCGCAACTTCGTCCAGGGCGCGATGGAGCAGTCCGTGTCGCGCGTGCAGTACCTGGAGCAGAAGGTGCAGGAGATCCCCGCCGTCGCGGGCATCGTGGACATGCTCAAGTAGTCAGCAACCACCCAACCCCAACCCCTTTCTGAATTGGAGTCGACGATGAACCAGACCCAGACGCAGACCCAGACCCAGCAGGTGCCGGCGCAGACGGAGCAGAAGCCGATCTCCGCCCGCGTCACCCGCAACGGTCACTACGACAAGCTCCAGGGCTAGTCGTCTCTCTGACTGCCTACGCGTTGCGACTGCTCCTTCCGTCCTCAAAAGCGGTTGGGGCAGTTCTTTCAAGAGGGTTCAAACATGCAGAGCTGCCGCATCCGCCCGTCGGATTTCGCCGGAGTTTTCGGGAAGGAATTTGGAGATGTCTTCCTGTTGGTGACGTCTCCACGGGTGCGTGAGCGCCTGCAGGTGGAACGGGACAATGGCGTCGAGCTGGCCGAGCAGTCCTGGGAAGGCGCCCACTCGCGCTCCGCCCTGCTCGCCCGCTTCGAGGACCTGCGGCGCGCGGGCCGCAAGGCGAGCGTGGTGTGGATCGCCGACGACGAGTTCGAGCACTACTCGAATGACGAGCTGAAGGGCATCAAGCTGGCCGCCCTGTCGAGCTTCTCCTCGCCGTTCACGGTGGATGCCCTGGCGCGCACCCTCGCCATCGTCCGCGACACCGACTATCAGCAGGAGCTGGAGATCGAGCGCTCCTTCCTGGAGAAGCTGGACGGGGGCAAGCGCATCCTGTTCCGCTCCGCGTCTCCGAAGGCCGAGGCCACGCTGGACTACCAGCAGCTGCAGCACTGGTTCTCGCTGCACGGCGCGCTGTCCTTTGGCCAGCAGGTGGTGGCCCCCACCGGCGAGCTGAGCATGCTGCTCAACGGCTCGGGCGAGTTCGACGCCGTGTCGCGCTTCCCGCTGGACGGGCAGATCCTCCTGGAGGGGCAGCCCATCGTGCACCGCGGCTCGCGTACCGTGGCGCTGGAGGAGACCATGAAGACGTACGACTCGCTCGCGGCCATGCGCGATCAGCCGGCGCTCGTGGACGTGCGCGGCGGGGAGATCGTGGGCGTGCACCCCGCGGGCGGGGGCGACGCGTTCTGCCGCTCCCTGACGCAGTTCCTCGAGCGTGAGCCGCTCTACCGGAAGATCCACGAGATCGGCTTCGGGACGAGCCTGCAGTGCAAGGCGCTGCGCGCCGAGAACTTCGCCGCCAACGAGCGCTACCCCGGCGTCCACTTCGGACTGGGCCTGGGCGGCCACACGCAGTTCCACATCGATCTGGTGTGCACGAAGACGGACGTGCTCGTCGAGTTCGCCGACGGCCGGACCGAGGACGTGTACCAGTACGCCCAAGGGGTTCCCGCGAAATGATGTCAGCGAAGCTCGCCGAGGAGTTCTGGAGGGGGCGGTTGTCGGGGGTGGTGGGGGAGCGGTTCTTCCAGTCCGGCCCAGGCGAGCTCGCGGAAGCTCGTCAGGAGTACGTCGTCGAAGGGGAGCCCGCCCTGGCGGCGCGCCTGGAGCAGGTGTCGGCCGGCTCGCCCACGGGCCGGTTCCTCCTGCTGGCCGCGGCCCTGCGCGTGCTCCTCCTGCGTTACACGGGACGGTTGGACACCGTCATCTCCGCGCCCGCGCAGGGCGGGGGGCTGCGCTTCTTGAAGGCCGCGCCGGGGGCGGGGGGACAGGCGCGTGTCGGGGAGCTGCTCGCGAGCCTCGCCGCCGAAGTGGCGGAGTTAGAGGGGCGCGCGCTGGTGGAGGTGGAGCCGTTCCTCGAGAAGTTCCGTGCGCTGCGGTGGGGTGAGCCGGAGGCGCTCCTCCAGATCGGACTGGAGGATGGTGCGGGGGGCGGTGCCAGCGCGATGGAGCGGGCGCGGCTGCTCTTCCGCGTGGAGCGTCGCGGTGAGGGGTTGTCGCTGCGCGTGCGGTACGACGCGAACCTGCGCGAGCGGGCCCTGGTGCCCCAGCTCGGGCGGCACTTCCTGAATGCCCTGCGCGCCGTGCTTCGCGGGCCGGAGCAGCGGCTCGCGGGAATCGAGTTGCTGGAGACCGCGGAGCGCGAGGCGTTGTTGCGGGGTCTCTTCGATGCTCCCCGGCCCGTGCCGGCGGAGGCCTCGATCCCGAACCTGGCCGAGCTGGTGGAGCGGCGCGCCCGGTTGAGCCCGGAGCGCACCGCGCTGCTGTACCACGACGAGCGGGTCAGCTACCGGGAGCTGGACGAGCGGGCCAATACCCTGGCGCATCAGGTGCGCGAGTGGCTCGGCTCCGGGCGCGAGGAGATCGTCGCGCTCGTGATGGATCGCTCGGTGGAGATGATCGTGTCGGTGCTCGCGGTGCTCAAGGCCGGCGCCGCGTACCTGCCACTGGATCCTTCCTTCCCCGAGGAGCGCCTGGGCTTCATGCTCCGCGACAGCGGTTCGCGCCTGCTCCTCACCAATCGCGATCCGGCCGGGCTGCGCTTCGTGCCGGAGGGGTGCCGCGTCGTGGATGCGCGGACGCTCGGGGCGCCACGTGCTCCGGCTCCACCGCGGCGTGAGCGGGCGGGCAGTGAGCTGGCCCTGGTCATCTACACCTCGGGCTCCACCGGCGAGCCGAAGGGCGTCCTGCTCCAGCACGACTCGCTGGTCTACAAGATCGTCGTCACGGCGGTGGACCTGGGCTTCGACGAGTCGCTGCGCATCCCGCTGCTGGGCGCCTTCTCGTTCGACTCGTCCGTCTACCAGATCTTCGTCACCCTCTGGGCCGGCGGCGCGCTGCTGCTGCTGGATGACGAGGAGAAGAACGATCCGCGCGTGTTCTGGCAGCGGCTGGCGCGGCATGAGATCAACACCATCAACTGCGTGCCGCCCTTCCTGGCGGCCGTGCTGGCCGAGCCGGGCTGTGTGCGGCCCGTGCCGCTGCGCACCATCATCCTCGGCGGCGATCGCGTCCCGGCGAGCCTGGTGAACCGGTCCCGGGCCATGCTCGGGTTCGAGCGGTTCGTGAACCTCTACGGGCCCACGGAGACGGCCATCGATGTGATCCGCCATGTCTCCACCGAGGAGATGCTCGAGGATCCCGTCCCCATCGGGCGGCCCCAGCCCGGCACGCCGGTCTACATCCTCGACGAGCACCTCGCTCCCGTGCCGGTGGGCGTGGTGGGCGAGCTGTACATCGGCGGACCCGGCGTGGGCCGGGGTTACCTGCGCCGCGAGGCCCTGACCGCCGAGCGCTTCCTCGCGGATCCGTTCTCTCCGGGCGGGCGGATGTACCGCACGGGAGATCTGGGACGCTGGCGGCCGGACGGGGAGATCGAGTTCCTCGGCCGCCGGGATGGGCAGCTCAAGGTCCGCGGCAACCGCGTGGAGCTGGGCGAGCTGGAGAAGGCCCTGGCCCGGCACCCGGGCGTTCAGGAGGCCATCGCCAGCGTGCGCGAGGGCGTCGGCGGCGAGCCGGAGCTGGTGGCCCACTACGTGGGACCGCGCGAGCTGGAGCTGGGTGCGCTGCGCCAGTACCTGAAGGGGCTGCTGCCCGAGTTCATGGTGCCGGCCCGGCTCATCTGGCTGGCCCGCTGGCCGCTCACGCCGAGCGGGAAGGTGGACCGGGAGCGTCTGCCGGAGCAGCCGAGCCGCCGGACGGTGGTGCCGCCTCGGACCGAGCTGGAGCGCGGGCTGCTGCCGCTGTGGCAGGCGGTCCTCGGCACGGAGGAGGCCGGCATCACCGATGACTTCTTCGAGCTGGGCGGCCACAGCCTCAAGTTGGCCCGGCTGCTCTCCGCCGTCTACGAGCGGCTGGGCCTGGAGGTGGGCTTCCGGGAGATCTTCCAGCACCCGACCGTGGAGTCCCTCGCGGCGGCGCTGGCCGGGCGTCAGGGGCAGAAGGTGGCGCAGCTCCAGCGCACGCCGGACGCGCCGTCGTACCCGGTGTCCTACGGGCAGCGCCGGATCTTCATGCTCTCGCAGCTCGAGCCCCAGGCGCACCTTGCCTACAACATGGCGGAGGGCTACCGGCTCGACGGGCCGCTGCAGGTGCCCCTGTTGCGGCGCGCGCTGGAAGCGCTGACGGCGCGCCATGAGTCCCTGCGCACCGTCTTCGCCGTCATCGACGGCGAGCCCCGGCAGGTGGTCCGTGCGTCGTTGCCTCCGGCTTTCGAGGTGCTCGAGCACTCGGCGGCCCCGGTGGCCGAGCGCGATGGCCTGGTGCTGAAGGCGCTGGCGGCGGACGCGCAGCGGCCCTTCGATCTGGAGAAGGGGCCTCTCATCCGGCTCACGGTGCTGCGCTTCTCGGCGGACGACCACGCCCTGATCGTGGCCACGCACCACATCATCAGCGATGGCTGGTCCAGTGCGATCATCTGCCGCGAGCTGATGGAGCTCTACGCGGCGGCCGTGCGCGGTGAGACCGCGGCGCTGGCTCCGCTGCCCATCCAGTACCGCGACTACGTGGCCTGGCAGGACGCGTACCTCGAGAGCGCCCTGGCGGAGAACCACCGGCGCTACTGGCTGGAGCGGCTGGCTCCTCCGGTGCCGGTGCTGCCGCTGCGGACGGACTTCCCGCGCCCGGAGCAGCGCAGCTTCCGCTCTGGCGCCCGGACGTTCTCCGTCCCCGACACGCTCCTCTCCGGCCTGCGCGCGCTGTGCCGGGAAGAGGGCCTCACCACGTTCATGGCCCTGCTGGCCCTGGTGGAAGTGCTGCTCGCCCGCCACGCTGGCACCGATGACGTCCTGGTCGCCGTCCCGGTGGCCGGCCGCTCCCGCGCCGAGCTGGAGCCGCAGGTCGGCTTCTACGTCAACACGCTCATCCTCCGCGGCCACGTCGAGCCGGCCGAGTCCCTCCGCTCGCTGCTCCAGCGCGTCCGGGGCACCACGCTGGAGGCCTACCAGCACCAGGACTACCCGTTCGACCGCATCGTCGAGGAGAGCCGCGTCGAGCGCGCCCTGGGCCGTCATCCCTTCACCGATGTCGTGGTGGAGATGCTCATCGATGATCCGCTCGCCGGCTGGCAGCCGTCCGCCTCCAGCCCGAGGCCCCGGCACCTGGAGCCCGCCGATGACCTGATGGACCTCTTCGACCTCAGCTTCAGCTTCATGGAGCGTGAGGCCTCGCTGGACATCCGCATCGGCTACAGCGCCGACCTGTTCCGCCGGGCGACGGTGGAGACGTTCGGCGAGCAGTTGCTGCAGCTCCTGGAAGAGGCGGTGAACGCGCCCGACACGGCCGTGGGACGGCTCGAGCTGAGCTCCCCCGCCGAGCGCAAGCGGCTGCTGGAGGACTTCAACAAGGAAGAGGGTCCGCCGGATCCGGACTCGACGCTGGTGGAGCTCTTCGAGCGGAAGGTGGCCGAGCTGCCGGACGCCGTGGCCGTGCTCTACAAGGACCTCTCCCTGAGCTTCGCCGAGCTCAACGCCCACGCCAACCGCGTGGCCCACCAGGTTCGCGCCCGGGTGGAGATCGTCCCCGACGAGGTGGTCGCCGTCCTGCTGGATCGCTCGGAGTGGCAGGTGGTGGCCGTGCTCGCGGCGATCAAGACGGGCGCGGCGTACCTGCCCCTCGACCCGGAGGCCCCGGACGAGCGGCTGCGGTACATCTTCTCGGAAGCCCGCGTGCGCGCCGTCCTCACCGACGCGCCCAAGGTGGAGCGGCTGCAGTCGCTCACCCAGGCCCCCGTGCTGGCCGCCAGCGAGCTCTACGCCACGGGCACCCCCGAGCAGGAGCGCAACCCGGGACCCATCGCCTCGCCGAGCCACCTCGCGTACCACATGTACACCTCGGGCTCCACCGGCCGCCCGAAGGGCGCGATGATCGAGCACCGCAAGGTGCAGCGCACGGTGTGCTGGCGCGCGGACTACTACAAGTTCGGCCCGGACCACCGCATCCTGCAGATCCCCGCCGTGTACTTCGACAGCGCGGTGAATGACTTCTTCTCCACGCTGATCGGCGGCGCGGCGCTCGTCGTCCTGGAGCACGAGCGGCGGTTGGACCTGGACAACATGGCGGCGCTGATCGCCCGGCACGGCGTGACGCACATCATGATGGTGCCCACCCTTTACCAGCCGCTGCTGCAGGAGCACGAGGCGGAGCTGCGCACGCTCAAGCAGGTGGCGCTCGCGGGAGAGCGGTTGCCTCGCACGCTGGTGAGGGATCACTTCCGCAAGCTGCCGGGCGTGCCGCTGTACAACGAGTACGGCCCCGCCGAGGCCAGCGTCGGCACCACCATCTTCGAGCTCACCGAGCCCGAGGCCGAGGTGCTCATCGGCAAGCCCATCTGGTCGCACCGGGTGGACGTGCTCGACGAGGAGGGCCGGCTGCTGCCCATCGGCGTGGTGGGCGAGATCTGCATCAGCGGCAACTGCCTGGCCCGTGGCTACGTGGGAGACCCGCGCCTGACGCAGGAGCGCTTCGTCCCGCACCCGCAGCGGCCCGGCGAGCTCATGTACCGGACGGGCGATCTGGGGCGCTATCTCTCGGATGGCAACCTGGAGTTCGTCGGCCGCGCGGACTCGCAGGTGAAGATCCGCGGGAGCCGCGTGGAGCCCGGAGAGATCGAAGTGGTGCTCCAGGAGCACCCGGACGTCGAGCAGGCCGCCGTGGTGGCCCGGAAGGCTCCGGGCCGCGAGGAGCTGGAGCTGGTGGCCTACGTCATCCACCGTGGGCCGATCGACGTGCCCAAGTTGAACCAGCACCTGCGCTCCCGGCTACCGGCCTACATGATTCCGGCCCACATCGTTCGCGTGGACGCGCTGCCTCGCAACGCCAACGGGAAGCTCGATCGGCGGGCCCTGCCGGATCCGCGCCCGGCGGAGCAGGGGAGCGATGCGCCGCGCGAGCCCCGCACGCCCCTCCAGGAGCGCCTGGCGCAGCTGTGGGAGTCCGTGGTCGGCGAGCCGCTGGTGAGCCTCGATGACAACTTCTTCGAGGTGGGCGGGCACAGCCTGATGGCCACGCGCTTGGCGGCGTCCATCCGCTCGGAGTTGGGCGTGGCCTTCTCGGTGCGCGACGTCTTCGAGCGCCCCACGGTGCGGCAGCTCGCCGAGCGGATTTCAGTGCTGGGCGGCCGGCCCCGGAGCCAGCTCGAGCCGGTACCGGTGGCCGAGCACCATCCGCTCTCGCACGCGCAGCGCCGCGTCTACACCGCGGCGGCCACCGCGACCAGCGGCGAGGCCTTCAACATCACGGACGCCTTCGCTTTCCCCGAGGCTCCCGACGCGGAGCTGCTCGAGCGCGCGCTGAACCTGGTGGTGGCGCGCCACGAGTCGCTGCGCACCGTGTTCCTCGCCGTGGACGGGGCGCCGCGCCAGCGCGTGCTGGAGGGAGTGCACCTGCGCATCGAGCGGGTGGAGCTCCCCGGGTCTCCCCAGCCGGCCGAGCTGGAGGCGGAGATCCAGAAGGGCGCGCGGGTCGCGTTCGCGCTGGATGTGTGGCCGCTCATGAAGGTCCGGCTCCTGCGCTACGCCGAGGGCAGCGCGGTGCTGACGATGACGGTCCACCACATCATCGCGGACGAGTGGTCCATCGGCCTGCTCATGGGTGAGTGGCTGGGGGCGTACCGCGCGCTGCGCGAGGGCAGGGCGCCGGAGCTGCCGCCCCTGCGCATCCAGTACAAGGACTTCGTCGCGGACGAGGCGCGCTGGGTGGCGGGCCCCGAGGGCGAGAGTGCCCGGCGGTACTGGCGCGAGCGGCTCTCCGGAGAGCTGCCGGTCCTGGAACTGCCCACGGACTTCCCCCGTCCGCCCATCCGTTCCCGCCAGGGCGGGCTCGTCCGCGTGGTGCTGGATGGGAAGCAGGCGGGCGCGCTGAACGCGCTGGCTCGCAGGCACGACACCAGCCGCTTCATGGCGCTCTACGCCGTCTTCACCACGCTCATGCAGCGGATGAGCGGCCAGCGCGACATGGTCCTCGGCTTCCCCATCGCGGGACGGAGCCGGCTCGATCTGGAGGAACAGATCGGCTGCTACGTCAACGCCGTGCCGCTGCGGCTCGAGGTGGACCCGGACGCGGGCTTCGATCGGCTGCTCGCCACCGTGCGCGCCCGCTGCATCGAGGCCTACGAGCATCAGGACTACCCCTTCGATCGCATCGTCGAGGAGCTGGCTCCCCGGCGCCGTCCGGGCCGCTCGCCCCTGTACGACGTGGGCTTCACCTGGGAAGGCTCGTTCGTCGAGTCCGGGCTGCCCGGCGTGGTGAAGGCGCTGGATGTCCGGCCGCCCGAGGTCCACGTCAACGACGACCTGTGGATCTACGCGCACGAGGCCGGAGAGCAGATCGTGTTGGAGATCGCCTACGATACGGCCCTGTTCTCGCGCGCCACCCTGGATGTGGTGGCGTCCTGGTTGCCGGCCATCGTCGACCAGGTGACCGCGAATGAGGGGGTTCCGTTGTCCGCGCTTCAGCTCGATGCTGGGGACCGGGCGGCGAAGCCCACGCGGCGCACCACCCGCTACGCACTATGAGCCAGGAGGGCGCCGCCATGGCGCGACAGGGCACCAGCGCTCTGCTGCATCACCGGTCCGTGGAGTTCTGGAAAGAGTCCCTGAAGCACGCCGGTGACGGCTTCGTGTTGAACGGGCCTCCTCCGGATGCCGGCTCGCGCGAGGCGGGTCCGCGCCAGCAGATGGAGCGCGCGCTCGGCCAGGGCGCCACGGACACGCTGCTGAAGATCAGCCAGGGCGGGGACCTCGAGTCCTTCGTCGTCTTCCACGCGGCGGCGGCGTTGCTGCTCTCGCGGTACGAGGACAGTGAGACCTGCGTCACCTCCATTCCGCCGCTGCAAGGGGCGGACTCCGAGTGGAAGGACGGACTTCCCCTCGTGCTCTCCCTGGCCCCGGTGAAGAACGCCCGGGAGCTGGTGATCGCGACGGATCAGGCCATCGTCGACGCCTACGAGCACCAGGGCGTGCCCGCCGCGTTGCTCCCCGCTGGCGCCGCGGAGCGCGCGTGGTCGAACGTGCGCCTCGCCCATGCGAAGCTGCATGCCTCCGTGACGCCGGGTCAGGGCATTGCCCTGGCGCTGACGCTGGACGTTCCCGCGAGTGGTGCTCCGGTGGTGCGGGCTTCCTTCACCACGGACGCGCTGGCCCGTTGGTTCGTGGAGGAGCTGCTGGCGAACCTGGAGCACGTCCTCGCCGCCTGGGGACAGGCCTCCTCGCTGGAGAAGGTGGAGCTGGCCTCGTTCGACGTGGTGCGGCCGGCGTCGCGCACCACGCTCCTCGAGCACTTCAATCGGGACTTCCACGAGGACCCGTCCCCCAGCACCCTGGTGGAGCGCATCCGCGCCCAGGTGGTTCGCACGCCCGAGGCCATCGCCGTCATCTCGGACGGGACTCGCCTGTCCTACGCGGAGCTCGACCAGCGCGCCGAGGCGCTCGCCGCGCATCTGGCCAACGCACATGGCATCCGCCGGGGAGACCGCGTGGCCATCCTCATGGGCAAGTCGGACCTGCCCGTGGTGGCCATCCTCGGCATCCTCAAGGCCGGCGCCGCCTACGTCCCCGTGGATCCGCGCATTCCTCCGGCGCGCGTGGGCTTCCTCCTGCGCGACTGCGGCTGCCGCCTGCTGCTCACCGAGGCCCCGCTCCTGCTCTCCGTGGAGGGCTTCGACGGCGCGGTCATGGCCCTGGACGTGGAGCCCGTTCCTCCCGCTCCCCCGGACTACGTTCCGGTCCAGGTGGGGCCGCGGGATCTCGCGTACGTCATCTACACCTCGGGCTCCACCGGCGAGCCCAAGGGCGTGTGCATCACCCACGCCGCCATCCTGAGCTACCTGGACTGGAAGCTCGCCTACTACCGCTTCGATTCGAGCTTCGTCCTGCTGCAGATCCCCCCGCTGTGCTTCGACAGCTCGGTCTCGGATCTGTTCTCCATGCTGTTGTCCGGGGCGAGCATGGTGCTCCTGCCGGACGAGGCGCGGCTCGAGGTTCCGCTCATCCGCGAGCTGGTCGGCCGCCACGAGGTGACGAACCTCACGCTCGTCCCGAGCCACTACCGGGTGCTGCTCGAGCACCTGGAGCCCTTCCGCGAGCAGCTCCGGGTCATCACCATCGCCGGTGAGCGCAGCAGCCTGGATCTGATCCAGCGGCACCAGCGGCTGCTGCCCTCCACGAGGCTGATCAACGAGTACGGCCCCACGGAGAACTCGGTGGGCGCCACCGCCTACGACTACGCGCTCGGTGCGACGGATGGTGGGCGCGTGGGCTTCCCGCAGACGAACACCCGGGTGCGCATCCTGGATCGCCAGCTGCGCCTGCTGCCTCACGGCGCGGCGGGGGAGATCTGCCTGAGCGGCCCGGGCGTGGCGCTCGGGTACCTGAATCGCGAGGAGCTCACGCGCGAGGTCTTCGTCCCGGATCCGTTCGTCCCTGGCGCGCGCATGTACCGCAGTGGAGACATGGGCCGATTGACGCCGGATGGGCAGCTGGAGCTGCTCGGGCGGCGGGACGCGCAGGTGAAGATCCGCGGCAACCGCGTGGAGCCCGGAGAGGTGGAGGCGGCGCTCCGGCGGCTGTCCGGCGTGAAGGAGAGCGTGGTGGTGGCTCGCCCCAACGCGCGCGAGGAGTTGGAGCTGGTGGCCTACGCCGTGACGGACGGTGGGCAGTCTCCGGCCGCGCTCCGCGAGGCGCTGGCGCGTGTGCTGCCGTCCGCCATGGTGCCCTCGCACGTGGTGGTGCTGGGCGAGCTGCCGCTGCTGCCAAGCGGCAAGGTGGACCGGTCCCGGCTGCCCGCGCCCTCCGTCTCCGCCAGCGATGCGCAGCGGGAGGCTCCGCGTGACGAGGTGGAGGCCCTGGTCGCCTCCGTCTGGGAGGAGGAACTGCGCAGCGGACCGGTGAGCCTCGATGCCGACTTCTTCGCGCTCGGCGGGCACAGCCTGTTGGGCGTGCAGATCGTCCTCCGCCTCCAGCAGGCGCTGGACGTGCAGGTGGGCCTGCGCGAGCTCTTCGAGAACCCCACCATCCGCCGCTTCGCCGAGGTGCTGCGCCACAAGGAGAAGCAGCGGGTGCGGCCCATCGATCCCGTGCCCGACGCCGCGTCCTACCCGGCCTCGCACGCCCAGCGGCGCATCTGGATCCTGGAGCGGCTGCGCGGGCAGGGACGTGCCGCGTACAACCTGCCGGACGCGTACGAGCTCGATGGGGTGCTCGGCGACGGCGAGGTGGAGGCGGCCCTGCGCCGGGTGGTGGAGCGGCACGAGTCGCTTCGCACCTGCTTCGGCGAAGTGGCCGGCGAGCTGATGCAGCGCGTGCTGCCGGCCTCCGCGTTCTCCCTGGAGCGCAAGGACCTGGGTGGCTCGTCCGACCCCGAGCAGGCCCTGACGCGGGCGCTGCGTGCCGAGGCGGAGCGGCCCTTCGCGCTGGAGTCGGATCCGCCGTTCCGCGCCACGCTGTACCGCCTGGGCGAGGGGCACCACGTGCTCGGCCTGCAGATCCACCACATCGCCTGTGACGGGTGGTCCGCGGCCCGCCTCATCCGCGAGATGCTGGACGGGCTGGCGGCCGGGCGCGAGGGCCGTGATCCGGGCCTGAAGCCGCTGCGCATCCAGTACCGTGACTTCGTGGCGTGGCAGGAGGCCGCGCTGCGCGAGGGCGCCTGGGAGTCGGAGCGGCGGTACTGGATGGAGCAGCTGTCTGGCCCGCGCGAGCCGCTGATGCTGCCCACGGACTTCCCCCGGCCCGCGAGCCGGCGCTTCGAGGGCCGTGTCGTCCGGGCGCAACTGGCGCCGGAGCTGAGCCGGGAGATCCGCGCCGCCGGTCAGCGTGTCGGTGCCAGCCTCTTCATGTTCCTCACCGCGGCGGTGCAGGCGCTCCTGTACCGCTACACGGGGCAGGAGTCGCTGCTCCTGGGAACGCCGG
The DNA here is from genome assembly GCF_057119385.1 of Archangium sp. Classification (NCBI taxonomy): domain Bacteria; kingdom Pseudomonadati; phylum Myxococcota; class Myxococcia; order Myxococcales; family Archangiaceae; genus Archangium; species Archangium sp. The sequence continues at coordinate 53,446 of NZ_DBNGVP010000134.1, forward strand.
TGGCCGGCCGCGTGCACCCGGACCTGGAGGATCAGGTCGGCCTCTACATGAACACCCTCCTGCTGCGCGGAGACGTGAAGCCCGGTGCTCCTTTCTCGGCGCTGCTCGAGCAGGTCAAGCAGACCGTGCTGGGCGGCTACGAGCACCAGCAGTACCCGTTCGATCTGCTCGTGGAGGAGCTGCAGGTCGGGCGCGATCTCGGCAGGAATCCGCTCTTCGACGTGATGATCACGCTCGACGGGCGGGACGTGGATCCGCTGGTGGCTGGTGACGTCCAGGAGCTGGGCGTGGGGCTCTCCGCCCGGCGCCGGATGGTGGACTACGACATCAGCAAGGTGGACCTGACGTTCGCCTTCGCCGACACCGGTGCCGGCGAGCTCGCGCTGACGCTCGAGTACGACACGGGCCTGTTCCGCGCGGAGCGGATGGAGCGGATGGCTCGGCACCTGTCCACGCTGCTGGCCGACGCGGTGCGCGCGCCGGAGCGGCCCGTGGGCGAGCTGGCGCTGCTACCCGAGGACGAGCGCCGCACGGTGTTGGTGGAGCTCAACCGCACGCAGGTGCCGCGGAGGGACGGGGAGACGCTGCTCGGCGAGTTCCAGGCGCAGGTGGCCCGGACGCCGGAGCGGATCGTCGTGGATTCGGGTGACCTCCGGCTCAGCTACCGCGAGCTGGATGCGCGGGCCTCGGCGCTCGCGGAGACGCTGCGGACGGCGTGGGGGCTCGGGGTCGGGGACCGGGCCGTGCTGGTGGGCGGGCGCACGGTGGGCTTCCTGGAGCGGATGCTCGCCATCCTGAAGTGTGGCGCGGCCTACGTGCCCGTGGAGCGCGGTGTGCCGCCCGAGCGGCTCGCGGCGATGGTGGAGAGCTGCGGTGCGCGGATCGTCCTGGGCGAGGACGAGGTGCCCGAGGCGCCATCCAGAGCGGGGACTCACGTGCCGGCGGATTCCGAGGAGGCCCGTACTGCTCCGGATCGGCGCGTGGCGTACATCATCTTCACCTCCGGCTCCACCGGCCACCCCAAGGGCGTGATGGTGGAGCACCGGGGCGTGATGAACTTGGTGCGCTGGCACCAGCGGGCGTTCTCGCTCGGGCCCGACAGCCGGACGACCTGGTTCGCCAGCGTGGGCTTCGATGCGTCCGTCTGGGAGATCTGGCCCACCCTGCTCACGGGCGGCTGCCTGGTGCTGTTGCCCGAGGCGGCTCGGAGTGACGCCGACGCGCTCCTCGAGCTGTGGATTGCCTCCCGGGTCTCCCATGCCTTCGTGCCCACGCGGGTGGCGGAGCTGCTGGTGCGCCGTCCGCGCGCCGCCGCGCTCCCCCGGGAGTTCGTGCTGCTCACCGGTGGCGAGACGCTCCACCCGCTGGGCGCCGTGCCCTTCACCGTCGTCAACAACTACGGCCCCACGGAGGCCACCGTCGTGGCCACGTCCATCGTGCTCGGGAAGGACCCGGGCGGCGAGGTGCCCATTGGCCGGCCGATCGACAACATGCGGGTGTTGCTGCTCGACGAGCGGCTCCAGCCCGTGCCGGTGGGCGTGCCCGGGGAGCTGTACCTCGGAGGCCCCGGCCTGGCGCGCGGCTACGTGGGCGAGCCGGAGCTGACCCTCGAGCGCTTCGTGGCGGACCCGTTCCACTCGGGCGAGCGGCTCTACCGCACCGGGGACCTGGCTTGCTGGCGCGAGGATGGGAACCTCGGGTTCCTCGGGCGCCGCGATGCCCAGCTGAAGATTCGCGGTTACCGCATCGAGCCGGCGGAGATCGAGGGTGTGCTCGGTGCCGTCACGGGCATCCTCGAAGCCGCGGTCACGGCCGTGGCGAGCGAAGGTGGCGAGCCGCGGCTGACGGCCCTGCTGGTACCCGGCGAGGGCATGCGCCCCGGCCCGGAGGCGCTGCGGAACAGGTTGGTGGAGCGGCTGCCGGCCTGGATGATTCCCTCGCGCTTCGTCTGGGTGGCGGCGCTTCCCAAGAACGCCAGCGGCAAGGTGGATCGCCGCGCCCTGGCGGGTCTGGTCCCGAACGAGGGCGAGCCGGTGGGCGAGCGTCCCCGCTCGACGCTGGAGGAGCTGATCGCCGAGGTCTGGACCGCGGTGCTCCGGGTGGAGCGCGTGGGGCGCGACGACGACTTCTTCGAGCTCGGCGGTGACTCCATCCAGGCCATGCGGGTGGCGGCGCGTCTGCGGGATGCGCTGGGCCGGCCGCTGGAACTGCGAGCCCTCTTCGAGGCCCGGACGGTGCGGCGGCTCGCGCAGGTGCTCGAGGCGGCACCCTCCGTGGAGGAGGGGCTGTCGGGTCCCATCACCCGCGCTCCCGCCGAGGAGCGCACCCGCACGCCTCTGTCTTGCGCCCAGGAGCAGATCCTCGGGGTGGAGCAGCATCTCCCCGGCTCAACCGCGTTCCACATGCTGTACGGCCTGCGGCTGAGGGGTCCCCTGGATGCCGGGGCGCTCCGGGCCGCCGTGCGCGACCTGATGGACCGTCACGAGGCGCTGCGCACGCGCTTCCGGGACGGGGCCGCGGAGGTCGCATGGCCCCCGGGTGGCGCGCCGGTTCCCCTCACCGAGGCAGACCTCTCCACGACGCAGGCGGCGGAGCACGATGCCGCCATCCAGCGCGAGGCCCAGGCACTGCACGCGAAGCCGTTCGCGCTCGCGGAGGGGCCGCTGTGGCGGGTCCGGCTGCTGCGGCTGGGTGAGGACGCGCACGCCCTGCTGGTGTCCATGCACCACCTCATCGGGGACGGCGAGTCCTTCGGGCTGCTGGTGCGCGAGTTGCTGGCGCTTTACCGGGCACGTACCCAGGGCCGGGCTCCGGAGATGGGCGAGGCGCCGCTCCACGCGGGAGACTTCGCGCGCTGGCAGCGGCACATGCTGGCGTCCGGTGGTTTCGAGCGCTCGCTGTCCTACTGGCGCGAGGAACTGGGTGGAGAGCTGCCGCCCCTGACGCTCCCGATGGATTGGCCTCGGGTGGCGCGGCAGGCCTTCGTGCCCGTCGAGCACACCTTCCACATTCCGGAGGCGCTGGTGGCGGGTGTCCGGCGGCTGGCTCGCCGCGAGGATTGCACTCCCTTCATGGTCTTCACCGCGGCCTTCCAGCTCCTGCTGCACCGGCTCTCGGGCTGCCAGGACATCCGCGTGGGCACCCTGCTGGCCGGACATGCCCGGCCCGAGCTGGAGGGCGTGGCGGGCCTGCTCGTCAACACGGTGATCCTCCGCACGAAGGTGGAGCCGGAGCTGTCCGCCCACGGACTGCTGGCCCGTGTCCGAGAGAAGGTCCTCGGGGCCTTCGCCCACCGGGAGCTTCCCTTCGAGGCGCTGGTGGAGCGGCTGGCACAGGAGAAGACCCTGGATCGAGGCACGCTCTTCGAAGCGCTCCTCACGTTCCAGCGCATGCCCGCGTCCGCGTCCCCGGCCACCACGGAGGGCCCGCGCGTGGAGCCACTCACGCACCTGCGTGTCCCCACCCAGGCCATCACCACGTGCGATCTCGTGCTCGCGCTGGAGGAGCGGCCGGACGGCGTGGAAGCACTGCTGACGTACAAGAGCGAGCTGTGGCGCCGCTCCAGCATCGAGCGGATGGTGGAGGAGCTGCTGCGCGTGCTCGACGAGATGACGAACGGGGCGGAGCAACCGCTCGGTGAGCGCACCCGGGCCCCGGAATCGAGGGAGGCAAGAGGATGAAGGCACGTGCCGGGTTCGTTCTTCAGCCCACGTTGGTGGAGGGCCTCCGGCGTGCCGGAGAGGGTGAGGGGCTCGGGGTCGGGGCGTGGGTCTCGGCGGGCCTGGTGGCGCTGCTGCACCGCTACACGGACCAGGAGTCCTTCGCCGTGCGGCTCGGCGGTTCGCCGCTGACGCTGGACTTCTCGGCCGAGCCGGATCTCGGAGGGCTCGCGCACCAGGCGCGGGCGCTCGTGACGGGCGAGGCGGTGGCGCTGGAGGTGGCCTTCGAGGAGCACGGCTCGAGCTGGGCCCAGCGGCGTCTGGTGGAGCGGCTCTCCCCGGAGCAGGTGGATCTCCGCTTCGAGCTCGACACGGCGGGCGGCGAGGCGCGCATCCGCTGCCTGTCCTCGCGGGAGTGGCTGGACGAGGAGGGCGCCCGGCAGCTGGGCAGGCACCTGGAGGTGTTGCTCCAGGGCGCGGTGACGTCCCCGGAACTGCCGGTCTCGCGCCTTCCGTTGCTCACCGCGGAGGAGTGGAAGCGGCAGGTGTTCGGGTGGAACCAGACGGCGGGCGCGCTGCCGGAGCGCCGCATCCACACGCTCTTCGAGGAGCAGGTGGCGTTGCGACCGGACGCTCCGGCGATCGTGGCCGGGACGAGGACGCTCTCGTACGCGGAGTTGAATCGGCGGGCGGATGCGCTTGCCCGGCGCTTGAGGCGGTTGGGCGTGGGGCCGGACGTGCGCGTGCAGCTCGCGTTCGAGCGCTCCATCGAGATGGTGGTGGCGGTGCTCGGGGTGCTCAAGGCGGGCGGCGCCTATGTGCCTTTGGATCCGGCTTATCCCCCCGAGCGCTTTCAGATGATGGTGGAGGACACGCGGGGCGCCGCGCTGCTCACGCAGCCCCACCTGCGCGAGCGTTTCGCGGGCACGGACCTTCCGATCCTGGAGCTCGGGCCGGAGGACGGGCCTGATGAGGAAGGGGAGGCACCAGCGCCCACAACGGGAGGCCCGGATGACCTCGCCTACGTCATCTACACCTCTGGCTCTTCTGGTCGCCCCAAGGGCGTGATGATCGAGCACCGGGGCCTGGTGAACGTCATCCGCGACACGGCGGAGGCCTTCGGGGTGCGGCCGGAGGATCGCGTCCTCCAGTTCTCCTCGCTGAGCTTCGACGTGTCCGTCTGGGACATGTTCGCCTGCCTCACCTCGGGTGCGTGCCTGGTGCTGGTGGACGAGGAGATGACGCGCAACCCGCGGCTGCTCACCGAGTGGGTGGCCGAGCAGCGGGTGACGGTGATGTTCCTGCTGGCGTCGGTGATGAGCAGCCTGGAGCCGGCGGCGTTCCCCTCGGTGCGGCTGATCGTCACGGGCGGCGAGCTGTTCTCGCAGGAGCTGGTGGACCGCTGGGCGCCGGGGCGGCGGCTCTTCTACGTGTACGGCCCCACCGAGGCGACCATCTTCCAGTCCTGGCTGGAGTGCCCCGCGGGCGCCACGGTGCCTCCGCCGACCGTGGGCAAGCCGATGGTGAACCTGCGCTACTACCTCGTCGATCGTCACCTGAACCCGGTGCCGGTGGGCGTGGCGGGCGAGCTGTGCATCGCGGGTTTCGCCGTGGGGCGCGGCTACGTGGCCCGCCCGGAGCTGAACGCGGAGAAGTTCCTGACGGACCCCTTCTTCCAGGGGCCGCCCCCGTTGCCCTCCGTGACGCGGATGTACCGCTCGGGAGATCGCGCGGTGCAGCGCCCGGACGGGAACCTGGACTTCCTCGGGCGGGTGGATCGCCAGGTGAAGGTGCGCGGGTTCCGCATCGAGCCCGGTGAGATCGAGTCGTGCCTCGCGAAGCACCCGGGCCTCCAACAGGGCGTGGTGGTGGCGCGCCCGCTGTCGGCCGGCGAGGTGGCGCTGGTGGCCTTCGCCGTACCGTACCCGGAGGCGCACCTCACCCCCGGCGACATCAAGCGCTTCGTGGAGGAGCGGTTGCCCTCGTACATGGTGCCCTCGCGCGTCATCCTGTGCGAGGCCCTCCCGCGCTCGCCCAACGGCAAGGTGGATCGCCGCGCGCTGCTGGCCATGGAGCCGGCCCGCTCGCAGGAGACGCCCGCCGTGGCCCCGCGTGACGAGCGCGAGCGGGTGCTGCTGGAGATCTGGCAGGAGGTGCTCGGCACCGACGACTTCGGCGTGCAGGACGACTTCTTCGAGTTGGGCGGGCACAGCCTCAAGGCCATGCGCGCCCTGTCCCGCATCCGCCAGCAGCTCGGGGTGGAGCTGTCCGTCCGGGAGTTCTTCGTCCACCGCACCATCGAGCAGATCGCCGAACAGCTCGCGGCCCGGGCCTCGCACGGGGGCGGCTCCACCTCGCCCATCTCCCGCATCCCGGACGCGCCGCACCATCCCATGTCGGACGCGCAGCGCCGCCTGTGGCTGGTGGATCAGTCGCGAGGGGACAGCCGCATCTACAACACGCCGCTGGCCTTCGTGCTGGAGGGCCGCCTCGACGAGCAGGCCCTGGAGCAGTCACTGAGGGACCTGGTGGCGCGCCATGAGTCCCTGCGCACCACGCTCGTGCTCGTGGGCGGGGAGCCGCGCCAGCGCGTGGGAACGGGCGAGGACTTCCGGCTGGAGCGCCGGGACTGCTCCTCCGCGGCCGATCCCCTCGCCGCGGCCCGGGAGCTGGCCCGCGAGGATGCGCACCGGCCCTTCGATCTGGCGCGCGGCCCGCTCTTCCGCGCCCACCTCATCCGCTGCGGCCCCGAGCGGTTCCTGCTGGCGTTGAACCTGCACCACGTCATCTGCGACTCGTGGTCGCTCGCCGTCCTCACGAAGGAGCTCCGGGCGCTCTACGCCGCACGCGTCTCGGGCCTCCCGTCGCCGCTGGCGCCCCTGCCCGTGCAGTACCGCGACTTCAGCGCGTGGCGTCAGCAGCTCCTGGCGAGCCCCTCGCTCGAAGCCCACCGCGCGTATTGGCTCCAGAAGCTCGCCCGGCCGGCGGAGCCGCTCGCGTTGCCGATCGATCATCCCCGGTCCTCTCCGCCCTCGGGGCGCGGCACCCTCCACTCTTTCGACCTCGGCCCCGCCGAGTACGAGGCCCTCAACCGGCTGGCCGAGTCCACCTCCAGCAGCCTCTTCGTCGTCCTCGTGTCCCTGGTGAAGGTGCTGCTGTACCGCTACACGCACCAGCGGGACATCTCCATCGGCTCGGCGGTGGCGGGGCGGAGCGCGGTGGAGCTGGAGGAGCAGATCGGCCTGTTCGTGAACACCGTCGTCTTCCGGGACGTGCTCGATCCCCAGGCCAGCCTGCGCACGCTGGTGGAAGGGGTGCGCCAGACGGCCGTCGACGCCTACGCGTACCAGGACTACCCGTACGATGCCCTCGTGGAGCAACTGGGTGGCCCCCGCCATCCGGATCGGCATCCGCTCTTCGACGTCTGGGTGCTGCTGCAGGAGGAGCAGCCCCTGGTGCAGGAGCTGGGGCCCGGGGTCCTCATGCACCAGGAGGAGTGGTCGTTCGGCATCAGCCTCTTCGACCTGTCCTTCCAGTTCGAGAAGCGGAACGGCGGGCTGCGCGGGCGGCTCCAGTACGACAGCGCGCTGTACGAGCCGGCCACCATCGAGCTGATGGTGGAGCGCCTGCGGACTCTTGTGAACAGCGCGACACAACGGCCGGACGAGCCGCTGGAGCGGCTGGATTTCCTCGTGGCGGCTGAACGGATTCAGGAGCCGGCGCGTCCATTCGACGGGTTCCGTTTCGGCTGACGCGTATATGCTCCACCCTCCGTGCCCCGGTGGGCGCGGGGTCATCTCCCGAGGAACGAGAGCGCATGTCCCCTCCAGGAAAGAGCATGGGCCCGGACGAGCCGTTCGCCCCACCGCGGTTGGTCCGTTCATCGGTGCCCTGGAACGACGTGGACCGGGCGGCGCGAGCCGGCATCCGCGAGCTCGAGGCGCGCTTCCCGCACCTGCGCGCGAGCGTGCTGGTGCAGGAGTGTGACGGGCTGACCATCGACAAGGAGGCGGCCGAGGAGCGCATCGTCGCGGGCGCGCCCTTCCCGGCGGAGTTCACGGGCAGCAGCTTCGTGCTCTCGGTGACGAACGGGAGCGCGGTGGTGGAGTGGGCCTCGGACGACCTGGGGCTGCTGGAGCGCGGCTTCGAGGAGCTGCGGCCGGAGCTGGAGTCCCTTCCCGCCACGGGGATGGCATTGGATGGGGAGCCGTGCTCGGCGGACTTCGCGGTGGACGTGCGGGAGCCGCTGCACGAGGTGCCCTTGCAGCGCAAGCTGGAGCGGCTCCGCGCGGACTTCGAGCGGGCCGGGCAGCTGGCGCCCAAGGCCCAGCGCGTGGTGACGGCCTACCGCGAGACGCAGGTGGTGGAGCTCTTCGTCAGCTCCAACCGGCGCATGCGCCAGCAGCTCTCGCGGGTGACGCGCGCCGTCTACATCCTCGTCCCTGGCGTGGGAGGCCGCCTGGTGCAGGCCCGTGCCGGCCGCGACGTGCAGGGCGGCTTCGAGCAGGCCGCCATCCACCCGTACACGTGGCGTCAGCTCGAACAGGCGCTCGACCAGGTGCCGCGCGCCGAGCCGCTCACTCCCGGCGAGTACGACGTCATCGTGGACGGCGAGTGGGCCGGGCTCATCGCCCACGAGGCCTTCGGCCACGGCTCCGAGTCCGACATGCTGGAGAAGAACCGCGCCCGGGCGGTGAACTACCTCGGCAAGACGCTCGGCAGTCCGCTGGTGGAGCTGCGCGACTCCGCGGCCGAGCCGGGACGCTCCGGCAGCTTCTTCTTCGATCACCTGGGCACGCTCGCCACGGCCACGCCGATCATCCAGAAGGGCGTGCTGTCGCGGCCCATCTCCGCCCGGGGCTCGGGGGAGGGGCTGGGCTTCCGTCCGTCCTCGAACGGCCGCCGGCAGTCTCCGCTGCACAAGGCCTACGTCCGCATGACGAACACGGACATCGTCCCCGGCGAGAGCCGCCTGGAGGACATGGTGGCCGCGGTGAAGTACGGCTTCTACCTGCGGATGCCGCTGGGAGGCATGGAGGACCCGAAGGGCTGGGGCATCCAGTGCCAGGGCTCGGTGGCGCTGGAGATCCAGGACGGGCGCTTCACGGGCAAGTGCTTCGGGCCGGTCATCCTCACGGGGTACCTGCCGGAGCTGCTCTCGAGCGTGCGGATGGTGGGGCGCGACTTCGAGTCGGACGGGATGGGGTACTGCGGGAAGGGCTACAAGGAATTCGTGAAGACCACCTGCGGCGGGCCGGCGATGCTGCTGCGCGCCCGGCTGGGCTAGGACGAGAGGAACGTCATGCGAGAGTCGCTGGTGGGCTTCCTCGAGGAAGCGCGGAAGGCGGGGCGCATCTCCCAGTGGCGGGTGAGGGGAGAGCGGCGGCGCCAGTTGGAGCTGTACTACGCGGGCACGCGGCGGGAGGCCCGGCGGACGGTGGCCCGGGAGACGTTCGACGTGGAGGTCCTGAGGGATCAGGACGACGGGACGCGGGGGCACGCCAAGGTGCGGCTGACGCCCGGGAGCTCGCGGTGGCGGGAGCTGCTCGAGGCGCTCGTGGACATGGCGCGCTCGCGCAACCCGGCGTGGTCCTTTCCGGGGCCGTCGGAGCACGCGCCGGACAACCGGCACTGCTTCGATGCACGGCTCGCAGGAGCCACCCACGTGGCGATGGACGAGCTGTCCGGACACTGGCTGGAGGCCTGCCGCTCGCTGGCGGCGCGCTCGCTGGTGCCGGGCCACCTGGAGCTCTTCCTGGGGCACTCCGAGGAGTCCGTGACCACCAGTGCCGGGCTGGACGTGCGGACGGAGTCCACGGACTTCTACCTGGAGGGCTCCGTCACCACCGCGGAGCACGAGCGCTTCTTCCTGCGGCACGGCTGCTTCCTGGAGGACGTGAAGCTGGCGGAGCAGGTGGAGCGGGCGGCGAAGGAACTGCTGGAGCTGCCGGCCGCGGTGCTGGTGCCCCAGGGCCAGTACCGGGTCCTCCTGCACGCGAACGCGGTGGCGCAGCTCTTCCGGGCCGCGACGTTCGATCTGCAGGCGGAGTCGGTGCACCACGGCATCTCCCGGTTGAAGACGGGGGAGCGCTTCGGCCCCGAGGGCGTCACGGTGCGGGCCAACAGCCCCATCCGGGGACTGGGCCGCTCCGCGCTGGACGAGGAAGGCGTGGCGCTGCGCCCCTTCGACGTGGTGCGCGATGGCCGCGTGGTGGCGCTGGCCACGACGACGAAGTACGCGACGCTCACCGGCTTCCCCTGGACGGGCGGCATGCGCTCCCTCCACGTGGAGGGCGGCACGCGCTCGCGCGAGGAGCTGCTCCGGGCGGCGCTGAAGGACGGGCCGGTGCTGGAGGTGCTCGACTTCTCCAACCTGCTGCCGGACAACGAGTCCAAGGACTTCTCCGGCGAGCTGCGGCTCGGCTACCTGCACCGGGGAGGGGAGCGGCTGCTGGTGCGCGGCGGCAGCGTCGGAGGCAACGCGGTCACGGTGCTCGCGGACGCCGAGCTGGCATCGGAGCTGGCCTCGGACTACGGCAACCCGGCCATGAGCGAGCTGCCGTACCACGGCCCGGCCTACGCGCTGCTGCCGGTGATGGCGTGCTCGGGGGCGCAGGGGAGCGGCTCATGAAGCCCGTGGACGCGGTGGGCCTCACGCCCTACGGCTTCGACGAGGCGGTCCAGGCGCTCTGGAATGCCCACGAGGGCGAGGGCGACGTGTTGGGCCGCGTGGCCGCCGAGCACCGGGGCGCCTACTCCGTCTACACGGCCTCGGGCGCGTGGGACGCCGTGCTCACGGGGCGGCTGGTGCATGAGCTCGAGCAGGGGCTCGGCTCCAGGCCGGCGGTGGGGGACTGGGTGGTGCTCACCGGGCGCCCCGAGGAGGGAACGGCCGTCATCCACGGGATGTTGCCCCGGCGCTCGGTGCTGCGGCGCAAGGCCGCGGGCCGGGCCGTGCAGGAGCAGGTGGTCGCCGCCAACATGGACTGGGTCCTGCTGCTCATGGGCTGCGAGCACGACCTGAACCCGCGGCGCCTCGAGCGCTACCTGGTGGCCGCGTGGGACAGCGGCGCCCGGCCCGTGGTGGTCCTGACGAAGGCGGACCTGGCCGAGGACGTGGAGGCCCTGCTCGCGGAGGTGCGGCGGGTCTCCGGAGACGCGCCGGTGCATGCGATCAGCAGCCACACGGGGCAGGGCGTGGAGGAGCTGGAGGCCTACCTGGCCGGCAACCGCACCGTCGCGCTCACGGGCTCGTCGGGCGTGGGCAAGTCCACCCTGGTCAACCGCTGGCTGCCGGAGGATGCGCGCGCCACCCAGGAGCTGCGCGAGGACGGCCGCGGCAAGCACACCACCACGCACCGCGAGCTGGTCGTCCGCCCCACCGGGGGGCTGGTGATCGACACGCCCGGCATGCGCGAGCTGGGGCTGCTGGAGGCGGAGGAGGGACTCTCCCAGACCTTCGCCGACGTCACCGCGCTGATCGCCGCCTGCCGATTCCGGGACTGCGGCCACGAGCGCGAGGCCGGCTGTGCCGTACGCCAGGCGCTGGTGATGGGCGAGCTGGAGCAGGCGCGCTGGAACAGCTACCTGAAGCTGCAACGCGAGCAGGCGCACCTGGAGCGGCAGCGCCAACAGCAGCAGCAGAAGCAGACGCAGCGGCGCGCGCCCAAGCAGGAGAAGCCGGGCCGGCGCAGGCGCTCGTGGGACGAGGGCGAGGACGAGGCGTAGCTCAGCGGCGGACCTTGTGTCCGTCTCCCTCGAGGGCCCGGATGGCGGCCTCCAGCGTCTCCTCCTTCACCAGGAGGTAGTCGGTATCGAAGGTGGACATCGCGAAGACGCTGATGCCCGCCCGGGCCAGCGGCGCCGTGAGCGAGGCCACCACGCCCACCGACGTCAACTCGAAAGGCCCTTCCACCTCCAGGCACCGGAAGCCGGTCTGCACCCTGGCTCCCGCGGGCGCGGCGTGGGAGGGGCACATCACCGACAGCTCCTTGCCCGTGCGCGTGGCCGAGTAGAAACCCGGCCCCTCGGGGGCGGCGGGCCAGGGGGCGTTCCCTTCCATCCGACACAGCGCGTAATCTTCCGGCAGGACTCGAAGGGTCTGCATGCTCGGCATCGGGTCATGCTATCATGTTTTCCCATGATTGGCGGTTATTGACGGGTATGCTGCTTGCTCGTCGCGACCGGTGCGGGAACGGAGAGCGGAGCATGAGCCAGGCAGTGTCGTTGGTATCGCCGATGACCGGGGCGGAAGCCGCGAGCCCGATCGAGCAGGACATCCTCCAGCTCATCGAGCGCTCCTCCAACAAGCGCCAGCTGGAAGCGATCCTCGAGGGCATCCAGAGCGAGGCGCAGCTCGTGCAGTTCCTGCACCGTTTCCTGCTCTTCAACGACGCCCTGGCCGCGCGGGTGCCGCTGCTGGCGGGGCTGATCCACCTGTCGCCGGGCCTGTTCCTGGACCGGAGCGAGCCGGTGGCTTTCTGCGCCATGCGCAACGCGCGCATCGCCGCGTACGTGGCGGAGGCGGCGGCGGACGAGTACCACGTGTCCCCGCGCAACCTCGTGCACCAGCACCTGGCCCAGGAGTTCCTCCGGGGGGTGATGGACTACTTCGGCCTGAAGGCCGCGCACTATGACACCGAGCAGCGTCTCACCCCGCGCGTGTCCGAGCTGCTCACCGAGGCGCGCACGCGCTTCTTCGCCGAGCGGACGCTGGACGACGTGATGGCGGCGCTCGGCTTCCACACCGGGCTGGAGTTCTTCGCGCACGAGGAGTTCAACGTGGTGGACGCGTACCTGCGCACGCGCTACCCGGAGCTGGTGCGGCAGCTGGAGGGCACGAAGAAGGTGGAGGTGAACCGCTACCTGTGGATGTCGCTCCACACCATCGTGGAGCACCGCCACTACGAGGCGGGCATGGTGGCGCTGCGCGAGGCGCTGGCCTTCTACGCCGGCCCGCGCACCGAGAACGAGGCGCGCGAGCTGATCGTCTCCGGCTTCAAGGTCTTCAGCGATCTGCAGCGCCGCTTCTACCAGCACATCCTCGACGCGTAGTGGCATTGCCCGGGGATGCCCCATGAGCAACTCCAGTCCAGGGAGGATGCTCGGGCCACGGCCCTCGAGTTGCCCGCGAGCCCCATGATTGGGTGAACGGGCCCATTTCTCCTCGGGCCCGGCGAAAAAAGCGCGGGCCGGATGGGACGAAAATCAGGAGGGTCCGTCATCGCGGGCAATGGAACGTGGGCCTCTTCCCGGGGCCCCCGATGACGGAGCCCTCCTCCCATGCGAAGTCGAGTCCTTCTTGCCGGCCTCCTGGCCCTGTTCACCGCCGCGTGTGGGGAGACGGAGCTCCCGCCGAGCGACGAGGTGACGCAGCGCATCGATGCCGTCGCCACGGACGTGAAGCACCAACTGGGACGGGCGGCTGGAGGTGTACGTGCGGCGCTCGGACAACGCCATGGCGCATGCCTGGCACACGACGACGGCGGCAACGGCGTGGTCGGCGTGGGGCAACCTGGGCGGAGTGCTCACGGCGGCACCGTCGGCGGGCAGGAATGCCAACAGCCGCATCGAGGTGTTCGTGCGCAATGACAGGCAGGGCGCGCACCACATCTGGCAGCACACCACGACGGGGTGGACGGGCTGGGTGGAGATGGGAGGCACCATCCAGGGAGCGCCCGCGGTGGTGAACAACAACCTCAACAACCTGGAGATCTACGTGGTGGGAGGAGAGGGCTTCTACCGGCAGGTGCAGCTGCAGGTGGATGGCAACTGGACCAACGCCTGGGAGCTGCTCGGCAAGCCGTAGGCCTCTCGTCTCTCAATCATTGTCTTCGCGAGGGTTCCTGTCCCGGTGGGACAGGAGCCCTTTTGTTCGCTGTGCAATACAAATCCATTCCATGCGCGAAGGCGGAATGGATCAGCCGCTCTTGACAGGAATTGAAGACAGGCAGATAACGTTTTGCGTGATTTCGCTTCCTGAGGCGGAATCCGGCTCTTGAAGCCTCTTTTCTATTCCGTGACAAGGAGAAGACCATGAGTGATGGAATTTCGCGTCGTGACCTTGGAAAGCTGGCCGCGGGAGCCGCCGCGGTGGCCGCCACCGGGCTGCCGGGCACCAGCGAGGCGCACGATATCTTTCCGGGCGCGCACGGCCCCGTCCTCACCTACGCCCCCAACCGGGACTATGTCTGGGATTGCTACGCGCAGGGCGGCTACAACCTGATGAAGTATGTCACCGGCTGGGGCATGCCCAACCTGGGCTCCGAGATCGGCTGGTGTGTCTCCTTCCCCCGCGTCGTCATCGTCCGGACGGTGACCGGCGATGGCACCAACTCGTTGGGGACGAACAAGCTCTATCCGGACCCCAACGCGGTCCAGAACGAGATCACCCCCTGGTACAACGCGCGCAACAGCATCTGGATCGAGATCGGCAACGAGCCGAACGGCGCCTGGCTCAACCAGTACGGCCAGAGCGGAAGCACCGACGAGAACCTCATCTGGAACTGGCGCTATTGGCTGGACCAGTGCATCGCGCGCTGCCGCAGCGTGTTCCCGAACGCCAAGCTCATCAGCCCGGGCCTCACGCCCGCCGCCGCCGCGAACCCCGGCCGCTGGATGGCCATCGCCGCGGATGTCATGCGCAAGTGCGACTACATCGGCTGGCACGTCTACGGCTACAACGACTGGTACAACTCGGGTGACCTGCAGCGCATGGTCCCCCTCATGAACCAGTACTTCTCCGGCAAGCAGTGGGTGCTCTCGGAGTTCGGCCTCAACGGCAACCTCGACAAGTACACCAAGGGGCAGCGCAACGCCGGGCTCATCCACAAGTCCCAGAGCAACCCCGTGATCCCCGCCAACAACATCGCCTCGGCCTACTACCACCTGGCCACCAACCTGACGCCGGATCCCTCGTACTGCATCTATCCGGAAGGCGATCGCGGCTACAAGTCCATCACCGGGTGATGATGCCGGCGGTGGGTGTCTGATTCAGACGGCCTCCGGGGCACCAGGTCCTCGGAGGCTGTCCGCTGTGGGGTATCGCCGTGGTGTCTCGCCGTGGTGTCTCGAGGAGTCGTGCGATGGGTCTGAAGATGTCCGAGATTCTGTTGATCCTGGCGGTGCTGATGCTCCTCTTCGGGGCCTCGCGCCTGCCGCGACTGGGCTCCTCGCTGGGCAGCGCCATCCGCAATTTCAAGCGCGGCTTCAGTGGCGAGGCCTCCTCCGAGGAGGAGAAGAAGCTCCAGGAGACCGTAGGCGCCCGTCACGCCAGCCATCGGGGCTGAGGCGCGACAATCCCAGACGATTGCCCTTGGAGCCATCGGATCATGTTCAACATCGGTGCTGGCGAGCTCATCCTCATCGCGGTGGCGGCGCTGCTCGTCCTCGGACCGCAGCGGCTCCCCGAGTTCGCGCGAGTCGTGGGCAAGTACCTGCGGGAGTTCCACCGGCAGGCGGATGAGGTCCGCTCCGTGGTGCAGCGCGAGATGTACACGATGGACCAGGACCTCGACCGCGAGAAGGCGTCCTCGCCGCCGGCGCAGCCCCTGCTGACGCCTCCGGGCAAGGGAGAGGGCCATCTCCTGCACTACAAGGACGTGCCGGTCGAGCCCGTGCCCGTCTCCGGCACCGCCCAGGGCCTCGCCCCTCCGTCCGTGACGGATGTCCTGCCCGGCGTGGAGCCCCTGCCGGGCGCCGTCAGTCCTTCAGGAGCTGCGCCAGGCTGACGTCGAGCTGGCTCTGGACGAGGCGCAGCAGGCTGTTGAGCTCGTCGGGCGTCAGCCCCAGCCGCGTGGTCAGCTCCTCGCGGGTGAGCGCCAGCAGCCGCTCCCGGGCCCGGACGATCCACCGCGCCGCCGTGGAGCGGGACGTCTGGTACACCGCCCCCACCGAGTCCACGGACAGCCCGTGCACGTGGTGCAGCCGCAGCAGGTTGCGATCCTGGCCCTCCAGCCGCTCCAGCGCGGCGCGGAAGGCCACGCGGAAGTCCTCCTGGTGCCGCTGGCGCATGATGGCCAGCTCGGGGTTCACGCTGAGGCTCGCCATGAGCGCCGCCGGTGCCTCCTCCAGTGGCACCTCCCGAGGCGTGGCCCGATGCTGGTCCACGAGGAGCCGCATCGCCACCGCGCGCACCCACTGCATCAGCGGGCCGCGGCCGGAGTAGGTGGCCAGCTTCGGTGGCGCTCCGCCTTCCGGGACGAGCAGCCGCTGGCGCAGCAACTGCCGCAGCTCATCCACCCGGGAGGGCGGCTCGCGTGGCAGCCATGTCCCCACCTGGGACAGCACCCGCGCGTCGAGTGCCTCCAATGCCCGCGTGTCACCTCGCAGGCAGGCGAAGGCGAGGAAGAGATCCGCCGCGCGCAGGCCCGCGAGCACCTCACCGGCCTCGCCCGAGGAGGGCAGGTGCCCCGCCACGTGCTCCAGGAAGCTCCCGGCATCCAGGTCCACCTGCGGCCAGGCACCGCGCGCCTCCCGCACGAGGCCCTCGAGCGCCGCCTCCAGGCCGGGATGTGCCCGCAGCGCCGGGACGAGCGCCGGTGGCGCATGGGCGAGGAAGGACTCGGTCTGCTCGGACGGCATGCGCACCTCCAGCACGACAGCCTACCTTCGGGATACCGCACGGGTGGCCAGCCAGTCGCGGACTTCCCGCGACCAGGCCGCGTGGGTGGACTTGCCCCGCTCATAGGCGGCCTGGGCCTCGCGGGCCAGGGTCATGGCCCGCTCCCGCTCCCCGGGTGAGGACCAGAGGACGCGGGCGAGCGCGAAGCGCACCCGGGCCACGTCGACCGGGGCCAGCTCCAGGCGCGTGGAGAGCGCCACGGCCCGCTCCAGGAGCTCGCGGGCCTCCTGGGGCTGCCCTCCCTCCACCAGCGCCGCGCCGAGCAGGCCGAGCGTCTGCACCACCCGGGGGTGTTCCGCGCCCAGTGCCTTCTCGCGCATCGCCAGTGCCCGCCGCAGGTAGACGAGTGCCTGGCGCACCCGGTGCCGGCGCAGCTCCACGTGTCCCAGGTTGTGCAGCGCGCTGGCCACCTTCGGGTGGTTGGGGCCGAGCGCCGCCTCCCACAGCTCGCGTGCCACCTCGAAGTGGGCGCGCGCCTCGTCCAGGTTGCCCGCGTCGAGCTCCACCGAGCCCAGGTTGTTGCGCGACAGCGCCACGTCCGGGTGCCGGGGGCCGAGCCGTGCCTCCTGGAGGGCGAGCGCCTCGCGGTAGGCCACCCGGGCCTGCTCCAACTGCCCCAGGTCCGCCCGCGCGTTGCCCAGGCTGATCAGCACGGCCGCCGCGCGCAGGTGCTCGCCGTCCGCGCCGCGCAGCATGCTCAGGGCCCGCTCGTAGTGGGGCAGCGCCTCCTCCAGCCGGCCCTGTTTGGCCAGCGCGTCGCCCAGGTTCACCCGCATCATGCTGGTGCTGGGGTGGGCCACTCCGAAGTGCCGCTCGCCCAGGGCCAACGCCTCTTCCTGGCGGGCCACCGCCTCGGCCACCTTCCCCTGCAACCGCAGCGCGGTGGCCACGTTGTTGAGGTGCACCGCGCGCACCGGGTGATCCCGCCCGTACACGGCCTCCACCAGTCCCAGGGCGCGCGAGTAGTGTCCGGCCGCCTCGGCGTAGCGCCCCAGCCCGTTGAGGACCAGGCCCATGCAGGTGAGGGCGTCGGTGAGCGCCACGTCCTGGGGCCCACGCACCCGCTCCAGCAGGGCCAGGGACTGCTCGCAGTCGGTGAGCGCCCGGGCGAACTCGCCCTGCCGGTGGCTCAGGCTGGCGCGGAAGCGGTGCATCTCCGCCGCCACCTCCGGCGCGCCCTCGGGCCCCAGCCGCGCCAGGGCCGCCTCCGCCATGCGCGCGGTGCGCTGGGCCTCCGTCACCAGGCCCAGGCCATGTCCCTCGGTATAGAGGAGGCGGTTCCACGCGTGCGCGGCCGTCTCGTCGTCGTGTCCGGCCTCCGCCACGCGCACGGCCTCCTCCAACACCTCGCGCGCCTTGGCGAAGTGCCCGGCGGTGCCCTGCACCTCGCCCAGCAGGTGCAGCGCGCGCGCCAGCGTGGGCCGGTGCTCCAGTCCGCGCAGCTCCGCCACCACCTCCTCCAGCCGGGGCAGCTCGCGCGCGTAGAAGCCGGCCGCGCACCGCACGCGCAGCCCGTCCAGCTCCTGGCGCAGCGCCACCACCCGGGCCCGGGCCCCTGGCTCCTGCGGCAGCGGATCCACGCGGGCGAGCACGGTCCGGTCCTCGCACGCGGAGAGCGAGGGCAACTGCCGCGCCGCCTCGGGTCCCCGGGAGAGCGCCTCCCGCTCCCCTTCCTGCAGCAGCGCCACAAACATGTGGAGTGCCTGGCGCCGGCCGTCCAGGCACGCGGCGCGCAGATCCATCAGCCGCTCGGACTGGGATCGCCGCACGTGCGTGTCCTCGCAGGACTGCCGCTCCTGGGCCACCAGGGCCTCGGCATACGCGTCCAGGGCGCGCGCGGTGGAGTGGAAGGCCTCGCCGGGGGCCGGCAGTCCGCTCTGGAGGAAGCGCTGCTCCAGCCGGGTGCGGTGCGCCGCGTCCCAGGTGCCCGCCAGCCGGGCCTCGAAGCCGGTGCACACCCGCGCGGCGTGTCCCCGCTCCAGGACGAGACCCGTGGCGATGCTGGCCACCACGCCCGCCGCCAGTGCCGCCGCCGCCCAGCGCCAGCGGTACGCGTGCAGGGCGGAGTCGAGCCGGGTCAGCAGTGCGTCCAGGGACGCATGGCGCGCGGAGGGCTCCTCGGCCAGTCCGCGCAGCACGGCCCGCCGCACGGCTCCGGGGACGCCCAGGCCGCGCGCGGGGGGCCCCGCCTCGGGTCCTGTCCGCGTCCGGGCCGGGCTGGCCGTGGGGGGCCGCTGGCCGAAGAGCGCCTCGTACAGCGCCACGCAGAAGCTGTACTGGTCGCTGCGCGCGTCCGCGCGCTCACCCCGCCATTGCTCCGGGGACATATAGGCGGGCGTGCCCAGCCGGAGACCGACGCTGTCCCCCCGGCGTGACGCCTCCTCCGGGAGGAGGACGTTTTCCGCGGGCGGCCCGGAGGCGGCCTCGGGGGCGGGGCCAGCCCGGGCGAGGCCGAAGTCGGTGACGCGCACCTGCCCGTCATCTCCCAGCAGCACGTTGTCCGGCTTGAAGTCCCGGTGCACCAGCCCCACCGCATGCGCGGCGGCCAGGCCCCGGCCCGCCTGGAGGAAGTGCGTCAGCACCTCGCGCCAGGGCCGGGGGGTCTCCTCCAACCAGCCGCGCAGCGTCCGCCCCCGCACCAGCTCCATGGCGAGGAAGACGGTGTCTCCGTCCGTGCCCACGTCGTACACGGTGACGACATTCGGGTGGGACAGCCGGGCCAGCGCCTGGGCCTCGCGCACCAGCCGCGCCCGTGCCTCCGCGTCCGCCACCGCCCCGGGCTTGAGCAGCTTGAGCGCCACCTGCCGGTCCAGGTCCGGGTCATACGCGGCGAAGACGACGCCCATGCCGCCCTCGCCCACGCGGCGCAGCAGCACGTAGCCTCCCACGCGCTCTCCTGGTTGGAGCGCCACGCCGGGTTCGGCCGGCGCCAGGCGCCCGCTGTCCTTCACCGGCGGGGGCGTGTCCTCCTTCAGCCCCGCCACCACCGCACAGCAGGCCGCGCACCTGTCCAGGTGGGCCTCCAACCGGGCCCTGGCCTCCGCGGACAGGAGCCCCTGTGCGCCCTCCACCAGCTCGTTCTCGTCGGGGCACGCGGACATGGATGACCGGTTATCAGGGAAGAACCGTGAGAAATATTCCACGGAAATTCCGCGAAAAAAAGGGATGGGACGGCCGGGGCCGGGATCTGTCGTGGGGGGGCGGACTTCCACCCCCTCCCTTTTCGAGCAGAGGCCCTCCCTTCATGGACAAGAACTTCAGGAACTGGCGTCACGGATGGGTAACGCTCCTCGCGGTGGTGCGCGCGGAGGGCCTCTCCAATCACAACCAGCCCTACCAGTTCGACGGCATCCCGCTATGACGACGGCCGGCTGGCCATCATCGTCCGCGGCGACAACGGCCTGATGCACATCCGCACGCAGCTGTCGGCGAGCAGCGGCTCCTGGACCGCGTGGACGGTCCTGGGCGACAGCGTGGCCCGTTTCCAGGCGGGGAGGGGGGCGGGGCGCTCGCGGCCCTGGAGGCCAGCTACGTGGTGAACGCTCGGTAGAACAGAGCCGGGACGAGGGCACGAGAGCCCTACGATCCAAGCGTGAGGCGCTCAAGCCGGCGCTGGTCTGGCAGTCCGTCCCCATCCTTCCCGCCGCACCAGGAGAGGCGAGCTACCTGGACGCGTCGTGGTGACGGTATCCGCCACGGCGAGGAATGCCGGGGGACGTACACGCTCCTCCTGTGGGACGCCGAGCGTCAGCGCACCGTCCCCCCCGGGCAGCGTGACGTTCCCGTAAGGGGCCGCAGGACGGTGGGTGCCTGCCGAGCAGGGCAGCAGACACCGTGTCCTTTCGCCCGTCAGCCCCGGTGCCGCTCGGCCACGCGGTAGAGCCAGGTGAGAGAGCAGTCCAGGAGAGACTGCCGCGAGCGCATGTAGTTGCGGGCCCGGACGAAGGGAAACCACACGCGGTTGCCCACGAGGACCTGGGCCTCCTCGAGCCTCTGGCGCGGAATCCACCGGCCGCCCAGGTTGCGCACCAGCACCTCTCCCAGGTACGCCCCAATGGCGGGCACCGCGTGCTCGTCGATGGCTTCCCGGAGGCGGCTCTTGGGGAATTCCTCGCGCCAGAAGTAGAAGTCGGCATCCGTGAGCGACTCGGGCGTGGCCTTGAAGACGGACGGCACCTCCGAGTGCAGCAACGCCACGAGATGCTCGGCCAGGTTGCTGTAATGCTCGAGCGAACGCTGCGGGTTGTCCACATCCGGAGGTAGAGCGGAGCCGGCGGGGCGCCACTCCTCGGGCTCGGGAGGACACCACGCGTTGAGCTCGGCAATCCGCCGCTGGCGCTCGTGACTGGCGGCGCGGTCCACCACACGGGAGAGGAGCGGGACCAGGTCCGGGTGGAAGCGGGGCTCCACGGGGGCGAGCATGGCACTGCGCTCGTGCAAGGTGCGCAACACGGTGTCGAAATCAAGGTCCGGCCGGAGGTGGGCGTGAGCGAGGGCCTGTGCGCGCCGTGCCTCCTTGCTGGCGAAATCCGCCACGGTGGGCCGTGTCACCACAAGGACAGAGCCGTTGGGCAGTTCCTCCACCCGGTGAGCCGGAGTGGACAGCATGCGCTCGCGCCCCACGGCTTCCACCAGCTTGGGGCCAAAGACGTTGAGCCAGCACACCATGTAGATCTTGTCGAACCCATCTCTGAACAGGGTTTCATCATCGCGGCCGAAGTTGGGAGAGCCGGCCAGATTCAGGTCATCAGTGCTGTGGGCCATGGCGTGGGAGACCGGGTAGCTGGAGGCCCAGGTGCGCACCATCTCCACGAACTGGCTGCAGCGCGTCGTCTCCGAGAACAAGGAGACCGGCTTTATCTCGATGAAGACCCTCAGTCTGGGAGGCAGCGGTGGGAACCAGAGCCCGAACGACATGTCCAGCGCGGGCCACTCCGTCCGGTAGAGCCCGATGGATGTGCTGTTCTCGTCCCGCTCCTCTTCCAGCGCCTTCCAGATGGCAGCACGGGCGTATTTGCGCCGCCGCTTGCCTTCAATGACGTCCGGCATCCAACCGTCGGAGTACTTCTCAAGCGCCTGGAAAAAAGGCTCCAACTCGCTCTTCAGCGCCGCTTTCGACTCGAAAGCAGGGTCGAAAATGAGCAGGAGGCTGTCCTCCGGCTTCAGATCATGCACGCTCAGCGCCTTCATTCGACCAACACCTCCACTCCCGGGACCTTGCCCTTGGTTGCCTCCACGGCTCTCTTCAACCTGTTTAGATCGGTGGGCTTGAGCTTGCCGCCCTCGTAGACGAGGCGGACCCGCTGGACAGGCACCTTGCCATCTTCAGGGAAAAGGGACTGGAGGGAGTCCCGGCGGATGTCCAACGTCTCTCCGTACTTCTGCAAAGCTTCCCTCGCGTCCTCAATCATCTGTGTGTTCAGGGCTCTCTCGCTCAGTCCAGACAGGTCACGGCTCTTGAAGCTGAACGCCTCCACACGCCGTGGCCCTCCGCCAATTCCTCCCTCTTCGATGACGAGCACGTCCGCGAAGCGCAGGCCGGTGCCCGGCTTGCGCACGCCCACCTGCGTTTCAAGGCGGGGCCTGTCGAAGTCCCCCAGGAAGAGGCGCTCGGCCCGAGGCTTCAGCGCGTCCTCTTGCAGCAGCTTCACCATGTCGCGCTCGAAGGCCAGCCCCCGGGCAAACCACCCGCGCAGCTTCTCGTAGCCTTCCCATTTCAGCGTGCCCTTGCTGGCCTTGCCCTGCTCCACCTCCCTGAAGCGCTC
>NZ_DBNGVP010000135.1:0-64407 GCF_057119385.1 Archangium sp.
TCTGGAAGCGCTCCATGTCCACGTACAACCACTCCACGCTGTAGAGGCGGCGGGAGAGCGCGTCGTCGGTGAGGAGGAGGAAGTCGAACCAGACGGCCAGCAGCAGGGAGCCGAGCATGGCGGCCTCCAGCCGGGGGCCCGCCAGGCGCAGCAGGGCCAGCTGCATGTCCGGGTCCTCCACCTGGGAGGCGGCGGTTGCCAGGCGCGTGGCGGCGGCCAGCTCGGCGTCCATCCACCGCAGCTGACGTTCCCCATATTCGATGTAGCGGACGAAGATGCCGTTGCCCGCACGAGCGATGCCCTGGTGACTGGCCCGGAGTCTGGGCAGCTCACGGGAAAGGCGGCGGGTGGAGGCGGACACCTCGTCCACGGCCTCCAGGAGCGCCAGGTGGGCCGCCAGGGCGCTGCCCCGCGCCGGGGTGTCCGCATCGCCCGGGCCCACGGCCGTCACCGCCTGCCGTGCCTGCTGGCGGCGGTGCAGCCGCTGTGTCCCCTCGGGCTCGGGCGTGGGTGGTTCACCTGGCCCTTGTGCCCAAGAGGGGGCGGCGGTCTCATGCGGCGTGTAGCGCAGGTGTGTCCCCTGGCCGCGAGGCGGCAGTGACGCACAGGCGTTGCACAGCAGGGCCAGGGTGAGCAGCAGCCTCGCCCATGGATTCACAGGCCCTTGTGTCTGGGTGCGCAGCGGCATCACCCACAGCGTGCACATCATCAGCGCCTCCGATGGGGAACTCCATTCTGGGGGGCATCTCTGACGAATCCGGACAGCCAGCAGGTGACGGGTGGATGCAACAGCTCAGATGGCGAAGTCGCCGAGGAACACCTGGGCCATGCGCACGTCCGCGTGCACATGGTCGCCCTCGACGACACCCAGGTCCTCGAACTCGGCGCGGGGCACCTCGACGGTGACCGTCTCTCCCGAGGGCAGCTTGAGCAGCACCTTCACGTAGCCGCCCACCGACTTCAGCCGCTCCACCCGGCTCGTGGTGAGCTCGTTGCTCCCGTTCGCGGGCCTGGCGAGCTTGATGTCATGCGGCCGGACGAAGGCCTGGACCGCCTCGCCCTCGCGAGCGCTCTGGGGCGCCGCCACCACGAGTGTGCCCACCTCGGCCCGGCCCGAGCGCACGCGCCCGCGCAGGATGCTGGTGCCCCCCACGAACGAAGCCACGAACGGCGTCGCGGGCCGGTCGTAGATCTCCTCCGGCGGCCCCGCCTGGGCCACGCGCCCGTCCGAGAGCACCACCACGTGCTGTGAAATCTCCAGCGCCTCCTCCTGGTCATGCGTGACGAGCAGGGTGGTGACGCCCGTCTGCTCGTGCAGGGACTGGAGCCACTCGCGCAGCTCGATGCGCACGCGGCTGTCGAGCGCGCCGAAGGGCTCGTCCAGCAGCAGCAGCTTGGGCCGGATGGCGAGCGCCCGCGCGAAGGCCACGCGCTGCCGCTGTCCGCCCGAGAGCTGCCCCGGGTAGCGCTTGCCCAGCTCCTCCAACTGCACGAGCTTCAGCATCTCGTCCACGCGCGCTTCGATCTCCCCGCGCGGCAGCTTGCGCGTCTCCAACCCGAAGGCGATGTTCTGCCGCACCGTCATGTGCTTGAAGAGCGCGTAGCTCTGGAAGACCACGCCGATGCCGCGCTTCTGCACGGGCAGGTGCGTACACTCCACGCCCTCGATGCGCACGGAGCCGGAGTCCGGCAGCTCCAGCCCGGCGATGAGGCGCAGCAGGGTGGACTTGCCCGCGCCCGAGGGCCCCAGCAGGGTGGTGATGGCCGCGGACGGAGCGTGGAAGGACACGTCCGAGACGGCGGGCGTGCCCCCGGCGGTGAAGCGCTTGGTGAGTTGCTCGACGATGACGCTCATGGGGCCTCCGCCTTCCACTCGACGTACTTCTTGACGGCCAGGGTCACCAGCGCGAGCACCGTGAGCAGCGAGGCCACGGCGAAGGCACCGGCGAGGTTGTACTCGTTGTAGAGAATCTCCGCGTGCAGCGGCAGGGTGTTGGTCACCCCGCGCACGTGCCCGGACACCACGGACACGGCGCCGAACTCGCCCATCGCCCGCGCGTTGCACAGCAGCACGCCGTACAGCACGCCCCACTTCACCTTGGGCAGCGTCACGTGCAGGAAGGTGCGCCAGCCGCTCGCGCCCAGTGACAGGGCCGCCTCCTCCTCGTCATGCCCCTGCGCCTGCATGATGGGCAGCACCTCGCGCACCACGAAGGGGAACGTCACGAACACCGTGGCCAGCACGATGCCCGGCACCGCGAAGATGATGTGGATGTCGTGCTCGGCCAGCCACGGCCCCAGCCACCCCTGCCTGCCGAAGAGCAGCACGAAGATGAGCCCCGCGATGACGGGCGAGACGCTGAAGGGCAGGTCGATGAGCGTGAGCAGCACGTCCCGTCCGGGGAAGCGGAAGCGGGAGATGAGCCACGCGGCGGCCAGGCCGAACACCAGGTTGAGCGGCACGGCGATGGCGGCGGCCAGCAGCGTGAGGCGGATGGCGCTCCAGGCCTCGGGCTCCAGGATGGCGGCGAAGTAGGCGCCCACGCCCTTCTGTAGGGCGTAGGTGAAGACGGCCACCAGCGGCACGACGAGGAAGAAGCCGAGGAACGCGAGCGCCACGGAGATGAGCAGCCAGCGCACGGCGGCGGGCCCCGAGACGAGGCGCCGGTCGCGGCGGGGAGCGTGCGAGGGGGGGTGCATGGGGCGCGCGTCCTATCCAGTCCCCGGCCGGGTTTCGAACCGGCGTTGGGTCCAGCGTTGCAGCAGGTTGACGGCGAGCAGCAGCGCGAACGACGCCGCGAGCATCACCCCGGCGATGGCCGTGGCGCCCGCGTAGTCGTACTGCTCGAGCCGGGTGATGATGAGCAGCGGCGCGATTTCCGTCTTCATGGGCATGTTGCCGGAGATGAAGACGACGGAGCCGTACTCGCCGATGGCCCGGGCGAAGGCGAGGGTGAAGCCGCTGAGCAGGGCGGGCATCACGCTGGGGAAGAGGACGCGGGTGAACACCTGCCAGGGCGTGGCGCCGAGCGTGGCGGCGGCCTCCTCCACATCCGCCTCGATGTCCTCCAGCACCGGTTGCACGGTGCGCACCACGAAGGGCAGCCCGATGAAGGTGAGCGCGATGACGATGCCCACGGGCGTGAAGGCCACCTGGAAGCCGAGCGCCTCCAGGTGCTGCCCGTACCAGCCGTTGCGCGAGTACAGGGTGGTGAGCGTCAGCCCGGCCACGGCGGTGGGCAGGGCGAAGGGCAGGTCCACCAGCGCGTCCACGAGCGCCTTGCCCGGGAAGCGGTAGCGCACCAGCACCCAGGCCACCAGCAGGCCGAAGACGGCGTTGAGCAGCGCGGCGAGGAAGGCCGCCCCGAAGCTGAGCCGGTACGCGGCCAGCACGCGGGGCGAGGCCACCGTGTCCCAGAACTGCGCCCAGGAGAGGGAGAACGTCTTGAGGAAGAGTCCGGACAGGGGAAGGAGGACGATGAGGCCCAGGTACGACCAGCTGAGCCCCAGGGTCAGCCCGAAGCCCGGCAGGACGCGGCGTCGTGCGCTGCTGTGCATGGTGGCTCCGGACTACTTCGCCTGGGGGTCGTAGAGCTGGTCGAACGCCCCGCCGTCATCGAAGTGCTGCTTCTGCGCCTGCTTCCAGCCGCCGGACACCTCGTCGAGGGTGAAGAGGCTCACGGCGGGGAAGCGGCTGGCGTACTTCGCGGCCACCGCCTGCGAGCGCGGCCGGAAGTGGTGCTTCGCCGCCAGCTCCTGGCCCTCCTCCGTGTAGAGGTACTGCAGCCAGGCCTCGGCCGCGGCGCGCGTGCCCTTGCGGTCCA
This sequence comes from Archangium sp., assembly GCF_057119385.1. Lineage (NCBI taxonomy): Bacteria > Pseudomonadati > Myxococcota > Myxococcia > Myxococcales > Archangiaceae > Archangium > Archangium sp. Next base: position 3,825 of record NZ_DBNGVP010000135.1, read on the forward strand.
CGTTCCGGTCCACCAGCGCCACCGGCGGCTCGGCGAGGATGCTCACCGAGGGGACGATGATCTCGAACTGGTCCTTGCCCACCTCCTCGGTGAGCAGGAACGCCTCGTTCTCCCAGGCGATGAGCACGTCCCCGAGCCCGCGCTCGGCGAAGGTGGTGGTGGCCCCGCGCGCCCCCGAGTCCAGCACCGGCACGTTCTTGAAGAGCTTCGAGATGAACTCCCGCGCCTTCGCCTCGTCACCCCCAGCTTTGCGCTGCGCGTAGCCCCACGCGGCCAGGTAGTTCCAGCGCGCCCCGCCCGACGTCTTCGGGTTGGGGGTGATGACGCTCACGCCCTCGCGCAGCAAGTCCTCCCAGTCCCGGATGGCCTTGGGGTTGCCCTTGCGCACCACGAACACGATGGTGGACGTGTACGGCGAGCTGTTGCTCGGCAGCCGCTTCTGCCAGTCCGCGGGGATGAGCTGCCCCTTGTCGTGGAGCATGTCGATGTCGTAGGCGAGCGCCAGCGTCACCACGTCCGCGTCCAGCCCGTCGATGACGGCGCGCGCCTGCTTGCCGGAGCCGCCGTGGGACTGCTTGATGACGAGCTTCGTCCCATTCTTCGCCTCCCACTGCTTCGCGAAGGCGGCGTTGAGCTCCGTGTAGAGCTCGCGCGTGGGGTCATACGAGACGTTGAGCAGGGTGAGGGGCTCGCCCTGCGCGGCCCCCGGCTTCGAGCAGCCACCCAGCGCGGGCACGGCGGACAGCAGCAGCGACAGCAGGGCGGCGGTGAGCTTGCGGGTGGACGGCGGCTTCATCAGAGGTACCCCATGAAATTCAAAAGCCCACCGTCCCTCGTGGGGTGGTGGGCTCTTCACGAGTTCGCGGCCGGGGGGCGGGCTTGAACGATTCTCAAGGTGCCCGCCGCCCCTCCGTTTGTCAAGCAGTGTATCCGTTATAGCGGATGGAACCCCCGCGGGTACCCAAAGGTGTGTCTGACACCGTATCCTGCCGCGCCCGGACTCCAGGGACTGGAAGGGAGCAGCGCATGGCGAGCAGGAAGACGAACCTCGGAAGTGAGCGGAAGCTCGACTTCTCCACCCTGGAGGAGCGTGAGGACGCGTCCTGGCACTACCCGGAGCTGGAGCTGACGGGGGCCACGCGCACGGCGCCGCCGGTGCCGGACGAGGACACGACGGGCAAGCTGCTCGCCCCGCTCGACGAGGAGCCGGAGCTGCGCACGGCGTTCTCCACGAAGGCGGTGCTCATCGCGGACCTGCTGCGGGACACGTTCGCCCGGAGGTTCTTCGGCCGCGCGCCCTACCGCGTCCTCCGGGTGGACGAGCCCGAGGGCCCCAGCACGGCGGGAGGCCTCCTGGCCCGGCAATCCATCTCGCTCGTGGCCCGGGAGGGGTCGGCGCCCTCCATCGTCTGCGGCTGGGTGGACACCGCGAAGGAGGAGGCGCAGCTGCGCTGCTACGAGTCGGTGGCCCTGCGCTACGAGTCCCACCACGGCCTGGAGCTGGACCTCTCGCCGGAGCACTACGAGCGCTTCCTGGAGACGCTGGTGGAGACGCTGCTCTCCGGCGGCATCAAGGTCCGCGTGCTCGTGCTGGACGAGGAGGGAGTCGCGCTGAAGCAGGCGCGGGCGGTGGAGGGGGGCGGTCCGGCGGCGAAGGCCCGGAGGCGCCGGGCGTGGGGGAGCCGCATGCTGGCGCTGACGTTCGTGCTGGGGCTGGTGGCGGGGCGGCTGGTGCCCTGGGGAGGGGTGGACTCGGCGCTGGTGGCCGTGGTGCGGGGCGCCGTCGCCGCGTGGACGGACGTGTCGGCGCGGGTAGGTGCAGGCCCCTGAGCTGTCGAGCGGGGGTGCCATCCGCTTGAAAACGTGGCAAGAGGCGCGCTCCCCATGAGGCGCCTGTTCGCCGGCATCGCATTCCTCAGCCGCATCCCCGTGCCCGGGGCGGCCACGTTCGACGCGGCGGACGTGGGCCGCGCGACGTTGCTGTTCCCCGTGGTGGGAGCGCTGCTCGGGGGGGTGCTGGTGCTCGCGCGCCATGCCTTCTACCCGGCGCTGCCGCCCTTCGTGGCCGCCTTCCTGCTGCTGGCCCTGGGGGCGCTGCTGACGGGGGCGCTGCACCTGGATGGCCTGGCGGACATGGCGGATGGGTTTGGAGGCGGGCACACGAAGGAGGACGTGCTGCGCATCATGCGCGACCACCTCATCGGGGCGTACGGGGCGGTGGCGCTGCTGCTGGGGGTGGGGCTGAAGGCGAGCGCCCTGGCGTCGCTGCTCGAGCGGGGACAGGCGGACGTGGCGCTGGTGGTGGCCCCGGCGCTGGGGCGGTGGGCCTCGGTGTTGTTGGGGCGGTTCCTGCCGTACGCGCGCCGCTCGGGCGGGCTGGGGTCGGCCATCACGGATTACGTGGGGTGGACGGAGTGGGTGGGGGCGACGCTGCTGGTGCTCGCACTGGCGGTGGGTGTGCTCGGATGGCGGGGAGGAGTGATATTCGGTGGGGTGACGGTGGTGTCGGCGATCCAGGGCGCCTGGTGCATGCAAAGGATTGGGGGGATTACGGGAGACACGATGGGAGCGAACACGGAAGTATGTGAGACGTTGGTGTTCGTGGTGCTGCTCGGGCTGGGGGAGGGGTGATGGACTGGCGGCTTCCGAAGGGTGTGACGCGGATGGTGCTGGTGCGCCACGGGCAGCCCGTGGAGGAGATGCGGGGCCGGTGCTACGGGCGGCTGGACGTGGGGTTGTCGTCCGCGGGCCGGTTGCAGGCCGAGCGCGCCGCGCGCTTCCTGGCCGAGGCGCCGCTCTTGCGCATCTACACGAGTCCGCGTCAGCGGGCGCGGGAGAGCGCGGCGCCGCTGGCGGAGCTGAAGGCGATGTCGGTGGACACGGAGGCGGCGTTCCGGGAGATCGACTTCGGACTCTTCGAGGGGCTCAGCTACGAGGAGGCGGAGCAGCGCTATCCCGAGGTGTACGCGGAGTGGATGGCGCATCCGACGCGGGTGCGTTTCCCGGAGGGCGAGAGCTACCCGGAGATGCGCGAGCGGGTGCTGACGGCGGGCCGGGAGCTGCGGACGCGGCACGCGGGCGAGACGTTCGTGCTGGTGTCGCACGGCGGGGTGAACCGGACGCTGCTGGCCGAGGCGCTGGGCATGCCGGACGCCAACCTGTTCCGGATGGAGCAGGGGTACGCGTCGGTGAACATCATCGACTTCTATGGGGACGAGCCCATCGTGAAGCTGATGAACGTGACGTTCGGCTGAGTCACGGGCTGGTTCCGGGGGCACGGTCGATGACGGGCCAGGAAGTCGGATAGACTGGCCTTTCATGGAAGCCGCCGCCGCCCCCCGCGCATCGCACTCCGCACGCCTGCTGCAGGAGTACCTGGATCAGGACGTCGTCCCTCGCGAGATGTCCATCGCGCGTTTCATGCGGGGGATGACCCTGCTGAGCTGCGTGGCCGCGGTGCTGCTCGGCGGAGTGATTGGCTGGCGGCTGGCGCTGGGCATCGCGGGCCTGACGGGCGGATTGAGCCTCTACTACACGTTCATGCTCCGGGAGTTGCGGCGCGGCGGCTTCCACCCGGCCATGCAGTGGGTGGACAGCGCCATCACCGTCTCCATTCCGGCGGCGGTGTTCGTCATGGACATGTACTCCCATGGCGCCGTGTACGCGCTCACCGCGCCGCCGCTGGTGGCCTGGGGCGCGCTCATCGTGGTGTGTGCGCTCCGCGCGGGACGGAAGCTGGCCTACGCGGCGGCGGCGCTGGTGGCACTGGAGTACATGGCGCTGTACCTGCTGGTGGCCCAGCCCCGGCTCCCGCCCGAGGCCCTGAGCACCCTGACGTTCCCCATGGTGCTGCTGCGCTGCGTGTTCCTCTTCTGCTACGGGCCGCTGGCGGCGACGCTGGCCAGCGTCATCGTGGGCAAGGCCGAGGACGCGCTGCGCGCCATCCGTGAGAAGGACGTCATGGGGAAGTACTTCCTCCACGAGCGCCTGGGCGTCGGCGGCATGGCCGAGGTGTTCCGCGCCACCTACAGCCCCGAGGGCGGCTTCGAGAAGCAGGTCGCCATCAAGCGCATCCTCCCGGCGTACGCGGACAACGAGGAGTTCCTCGGCCTCTTCCGTCGCGAGGCCGAGCTGGGCTCGCTGCTCATCCACCCCAACATCGTCCAGGTGCTCGACCTGGGACGGCACCAGGGCACCGTCTTCCTGGCCATGGAGTTCGTGGACGGCATGCCGCTCAGCTCGCTGCTGTGGCGCGTGTACTGGAAGCGGCTGTCTCCGGCGGCGGTGGCCTATATCGGCGTGGAGGTCGCCGCCGCGCTGACGTACATGCACGGCCGCACCGGCCCCAAGGGCGAGCCCCTGGGCCTGGTGCACCGCGACCTCAACCCGCCCAACATCCTCCTCTCGCGCATCGGCGAGGTGAAGGTGTCGGACTTCGGCATCGCGCGCGCGGCCAACCAGCTCGCCCTCACCCAGGCCCAGACGGTGCGCGGCAAGGCGGGCTACATGGCGCCGGAGCAGGCCTACGGCAAGCCCCTGGATGGGCGGGCGGACCTCTTCGCCCTCGGCCTCACCCTCCACGAGGCCCTCACCAGCCAGCGCGTCCTGCGGGGAGAGAACGAGGCGGAGCTGATGGTCGCCGCCACCCGGCAGCAGCTGCTGCCGCCCTCCCAGTCCGTGCCCGGCATCTCGCCCACGCTGGACGCCATCATCATGGGTCTGCTCCAGCACGACCCCGAGCAGCGCACGCCCTCGGGCGAGGCCCTGCAGCGCCAGCTCCTGTCGCTCACCGGCGCGGAGGCCCCCTATCCCCATGGCCGTCAGCAGCTCATCGAGGCCATGCGCGAGGCCACCACCCTGACCTCCGCGCCCGTCCAGCCCCTCCAGCTCACGCCCGACATGGCCCTCACCGAGCGGGCCGACGCCATCTCGCTGCCGCCCCGCGCCTCCGGCCGGTGAGGAACACACGGCGGAGAGAGGATGCCCACGGGATGGGCACCCTCCCTCCCCGGGTGCTCAGCGTTTCGCCACGGAGCCGGTGACGCGGACCTCGTCGGCCCGCACCGGCACCTTCTCCACCTTCAGCGTCGTGGGGCCCTGCAGCGTCAGGTACGGCTTGAGCTTCAGGAACTGCTTCTTGCCGAAGCCCTTCACCCGCACCAGCTCCTCGATGCGCTTGAAGGCCCGCTTCTCCCGCCAGGTGACGATGCGCTGCGCGGCCTTCCCGCCCACGCCCGGCAGCAGATCCAACTGCGCCACCGTCGCCTCGTTGAGGTTCACCACCCCCGTGTACTGCGTGCGCGTCTTCGCCTGAGCGGCGTGCGCGCCGCCGGAGCCCAGCAGCCACAACAGCCCCAGCACCGCGGCCACCTGCATCACCCGTGCGCTCACGAGTGGCCTCCCACCGGCAGCGAGTCCAGCCCGCCGTCCAGCCCGTAGCGCCCACCCCCCCCCGCCTGCACCGTGTCCTTCTTGTCCCCCGCCTCGCGCACGTGCAGCTTCCCGTCCAGCGGCAGCACATCCAGCAGCACGTTGAGCGAGCCGTCCTTGTTCACGAACGCGCTCCCCGCCCGCACCCAGATGCTCCCGCCCTTGCCCTCGCGGATGGAGAACACCGCCAACCGCTTCCCCGCCGTCAGCATCTCGACCACCTTTGTCCTTCTCCTTCGCGCCTCCATGGCGCGCTTGTCCGCTGCACAGAGCAGCTGCCGTGCCAGCGGGGCTTCCCTCGGAGGGTGAGCCACGGGGGCGTTCATTTCCGCGCGAGGTGTCCGGCACGGGGGATGGGCACGGGCCCGGCGGAGCAGGTCGCTCTCCGGGTGTGGAGATACCTCTGGCACTCCTCGGGGGTCAGGCTCCGGCCCGCGTCCAGACTCGCGAGCTGGACTGGGAGGGGCGCCCAGAGCGCCTCCGGCCAGATGTACGCCGTGCCGTCGAAGTGGGCGGTCACGAGCTTCGTCCCATCCGGGCTGAAGCGTCCCAGCTCGCGCCTCCACCGGGAGCCAGGTGTCTGAGTCGCTCGCGACCAGGCCGACCCCGGAGCGGCCGCTGCGTACCCCATGGACTTCCGTAACCATTCACGCGTCTGGCTTGGTTGAGGGGTGAGCAGGAGGGAGATGACCTGCTGGATCGAGTGACGGCTGACGTGGTGTACCAGCCGTGGCGTGAGCGAGGTAGACCCCAGAGATGCGCGTATCGCCCAGCTTGAAGGAGAGCTGCCCGAGGTGAAGCCGCGCGTCACCGAGCAGGTGGAGCCCACCAACAACCGGGCCGAGCGTGCGCTGCGCCCCGCCGTCTGCAAGCGCAAGGGCAGTTTCGGCACGCACGGCCCCCAGGGCAGCCGCTACATCGAGCGGATGCTGACGGTCGTCACCACAACTCAAACAGCAGCAGCGCAACGTGCTCGATTCCCTGACCGATGCCATGCGCGCGCACCTGCATGGACAAACTGCTCCCTCTCTTCTGCCTCCCGCTTGACTGGCGACCACCGCCCGGACTCTCCGAGGCGGTGAACGCTCGCTGTGGACCAGGCACCCCTGTCGTGGTTTCCTGAAAGCCCGGATATCCGCCAGGGACCTGGAAAACACAGGAGGTGCGACGTGTCTGCTGGTCCTGCGAATATGGTGCGCTCATGCCTGGGCGGGCGAAGCTTCCAGGCACTCCTGCTCGCGAGCTGCCTTGCGGCCAGCACGAGCGCGTTGGCCGACGACTCAAGACGCGTGAGGTTGACACTCTCTGCCAAGGCGCATCTGCAAGTGGCAGCGCTCAGCCCCCGTCTGGAAGAGTGGCAGGGGGACTCTCTCTCCCTGCGTGTGGTGGACCCGGGCCGTTTGGTGGTGGTGGCGGGCGCTGAGGTCATCGCCGCCGCCACACTTCGTCTTGACGAGGAACTCGTGCTGCAAGTGGAGCCGCTCGACACCTACCCGTCCGGCTATTTGCCAAGGGTAATCAACCGCGAGAGCGGGCGGCAGGAGGTGGCGGTTGACGTTCCAGAGGGAGTGGGTGCCGGAGAACTGCTCACACTCACTTATGAGTGGGACTGGAAGTACACCGGCAAGCCCGCGCTGGTGCGCACCTGGCGCCTTCCACCCCTGGAGGAAATCCCGCTCGAGTGGCTGGAGGACGAGCAGGTTGAGACGGCGCCGGAGGACGGGGAAGACGGCGCGACAGCTCTTCTCTCGCAACAGGAGGCCCCCTTCCCCGTTCAGGCGGACCTGGCTCGGCCCGAGCTGCTCTGGGTTCCCGGGTACGCCTCGCGTGAGGAAATAGCCTCGCGCCTCTTCGGGGATGCCGCAGCGGCGGGTGCTTTCGACATCGAGCCCCGTGAGCCTCCGTCCAGCGCTGTGGATGGCCTCCAGGTCTGCGTGCGCGTGCGCCACCCGCCAGCGCTCGTGCCGGAGTTGCTCGCCACCATGCGCCGTGCGCTGGATGCGCAGTGGGAGGCGGATGTCGCGTGGAGCCGCTCCCAGCTCTCCGCGGCCCCTCTAGACAGGGCTGGGGCCACCGCGCTGGTGGAACGCGGCCTGCGCTGGGCTCAACGCTCGGACATTCCAGACGGGACCGGGCAGAGCTACTTCGATCGCTACCTCCAGGCGCTGGAACTTCTGAGGGACGAGTCGCAGCGCGAGCACATCCTTGGAGAGGCTGCTGAGCCCTTGCAGAAGGCCATCGCGCTGCGCTCCAGACGCTTCAAGGCGAGCTACAGCGTCACGGATGGCTCTCCCGTTCTCGCCCCGGGCAGCGTGGTGGGCCGCTTCTATTTCGCCGATGGCTCCAGTGTCCAGGTGCGCACCCTGCTGCTGCTCACCGAAGAGACGTCCTTGGAGCGTGCGGAACTGCGCGTGCGCAACGCTCCTCGTGGAAGCCCGCGCGTCATCGTCCTCGGGGAGGATGGACGCTGGCGGGGTTACGGCGCCGAATTCAACACTACCGCCGAAGCCGCCCAGCCGCTCGAGCATCCCGAGGGCAACGCCTATTGGTACTACCCGGGGACGCTTCTCATCCGTCCGGAAGAGTGGCGGCCGGGGCTACCCGGTACGGGCGAGTTGGCGGCTCTGCGTCGGGAGATTCTCCAGACGGCCATCGCCACGGCGACCTCTCAGGAGCCCCAACCTCTCCTCGCACTCGACCATGACGTGCTCTCCCTGCTCACCCCGGACGAGCGCCTGGGCGTCTTCACCACCCTCCTCGGGGGCCCTGCGCTTACCTCGGACATGAGGGAGGACGCAGTGCACCTGCTGACGCGTGTGCTGCTGTCCACGCCTGACGGGGAATTCCCCCCTCTGGAGCGCAAGCTGACTTCGAGTGGGGCGCTGGAGACGCTGCTCGGCAGTAACGCGCCGGGCAGCAAGGTGCTGCTGGGACAGGCATTCACCCAGAAGGCGCTCGCCTCGTTTCCCCTCGTGCTGGACCTCCTCGAGTCCCTGCCCACCTTCCACCTGGGGCGAGACGGCGAGACGACGCACCTGCTCAACGTCCCCCATGGGCTGGTGTCCACGGTGTTGGTGGCGCCGGAAGCGTGGGAGGTGCAGCAGGGAGTGCGGCTGGGAGCCGAACCTGCTCTGCCTGGAGAAGCGGTGGGGCCCTCGAGGCGCATGGCCCTGTACTTCCAGCCGGTGCGGCAGCAATTCCAGGCCCGCTACCTGTCCTCGGTGGACGAGGCGCCGCGCAGCCGAGCCCTGCACCCGCTGGAGTGGGTACGGGTGGAAGTTCATGGGCCACGACCGCGCACGCACTTGATGACGGCCGTGGAACTGGCCCTGGTCGCCGCCACACCAGACGATTCGGTCATCTGGTCGGCGATTGGCCGTATCATCGAGATGCGGATGGTGTACGGCGCCTTGTCGGCGCTCTCGCGGGCGCCGCTGTTGACAGGAGCGCCAGCCACTGCTGCGCAAGGCGGCACGCTGACGGCTGCACGCGGAGCGGCGGTGCGCCTGTTCGCGAGGCGGCTCTCGCTGGTGGCGGCCCTGGCGGTGGTGGACACGTACCGGGACGAGCTGTCGCGCACGCCAGAGGGACGGGCCTTCCTCGCGGTGCATGACCTGGCCATGGTGGCGCTAGCGGGCAGGGACATCTACAAGCTGGCCACCTCGGGCATAGGTCGCGAGTTGGTACACCGGGGAGGACTGGCGTTGAGCGCGGCTGGCGCCCCGGCCTCGTCCGGACTGCGCGAGTCGGTGGAGTCCATCAAGGCCCTGGTGAAGACGCTGGAGCGGATGCTCGCCGAGGGCAAGGCCGTTGCGACACCCGACGGACTGCGGTTTTCCCTTCCAGGCGGCGCCGAGGCCTTCAAACAGGCCTTCTTCGCCATACGTGGGGAGATGGACGCCGCACGGGCCCTCGGCGGCATTCGCAGCGCGGGGCTGGCAGCCGAGGAGGCGGAGAAAACGCTGGAAGCGTTGCGCCTGCTGGCGTCGGAAAGCCAGGAGATGGCAAGCGCCTACAGCGCCGTGGTACGGCGCGCTGCGGCCCTGCCGGCCGATAAGGCCAAGGCATACCTCATTGCTGTGGACTCGCTACGCACCTCCACGCGCGGTGCGGCGAAACCGGCCCTGGCGGAATTGCTGAGGTGCTCGGGAGCGCGGAGCCTCCAGGCGCCGCTTGCCTTTCTGAAGGAGGCCGAGTGGCTTGTCGGGCACTCGGAACTCGAAGCCGAGGCAGTGCTTGAGCTGGCGAGAAAAGCGCGCAGGCGCAGCGTGGACCTGGGTTGGCTGCGCTCGGCGGGGTTGGCCTTGGAGGATCTCAACGGCATGGCCAGGGACACGAGGACGCCGTGGCGGCTTTTTCAACAGGCAGCGGCGGAGCCGGGGAACTGGGTGAAGCAACTGCAGGCACGTGAGCAACTCCGAGGCATCGCTGCTGAACTATTGACGGAGCGCAATGCGCAGAAGCTTTTCCCGGGCTTCCGGTTGACCGGGCGGCAGGTGCCTTTGGACGGGGGGCACATCATCGATCGAGAGTTGACTTCGATGGACCGCCTGCGACGTCAACACGGGGTAGAAGTCAAAGGCTGGAACGACAAGCGGTGGCGAACGGCGCTCGACGCCTGGACGTCCAAGCAGCGTGCGAAGACGCTCAACAAAGGGCAGCAGGCGCTGAGCGACCAACTCCAGCGCCTACTCGACCAACTCAAGGACGCAGCGAAGGCTCCTAGAGGGACGCCATTCCTCGTCAGCACAGATGGGTTGAGCGGACCAACCCGGGCGAAGTTGGAGGCCTTCCTGGTTAAAAACGCACGAGGCACGACGCTCATACACATCGAGGAAGCGCTCATGCTGGAGAAGACGAAGCAGCTGCGGGCGGCACTCAAGCTGCCAGAAAGATTGTTCGGAGGTGCGCCATGAGCAAGTGGCCTCTCTGGGCCGTCCTGACTCCAGGCGAGCCCGCACGGCTTGAGAGCCACGTCCTCGACGCCTTGATGGTGGATGCGGACGAAGACGAGCCGTCCTTCGAGGTCATTTCGGGCAGTGGTCGTTACCATGCCATTGTGGGTGCAGACCCCAGCGACGTGGGCGCCGAGTTGCAGATCGCCGAGGATCTGTCTCTCCAATTCGATGAGCCCGTGTACTCAATCAATCGGGCCACCGATCCGTGGCTGGTCATGTCTTTTCGAAACGGTGCGGGAGAGGTGGAGGACGTCGCTCCGGAGGCCCTGGCGGCGTCTCTCGGCTGTCCGCTGCCAGAGAGCGAGGTGCGTTCGGACTTGCCCCCGCAGCAACCGTTGCGGCATGTCGCATTGGTCGAAGGCGTCCGAGCACAGGAGGCCCACCGAGTGCTCGAAGAGGATGCGGGCGAGCCACTCGCTCCAGAGGAGTACCGGTTTGAAGACACGCCGCGAGGGCTCCTCATTGCTAGCGGAACCGGCGATATAGGGTTCGCTGATGTTACCGTGTCTGAACGGATTCCCATTGCGACCGCGTATGGAGTGATTGCCTCTCCAAGCCTGGATATGTTCGTTGTCAACATTCTCCGAGGAGGCGAGTGCATTGGGCAATATGCGCAACCCCCCCGTGACTCTTCGTCTCTGCCGAGAGTCACCGAAATCAAGGGAGAGCGAACGCCAGAGCGGATTCTGGCGGCACTAGGCATCTCGGCAACGTGGTTCCGGGATGAATGACGTGTGCTCGGGCACTTTCGCCCTGGCCCGGTCCCCGGCAAAGCGAGGCCGCCTCGCCAGGCGCGGTTGTCCGCTGCGCAGAGCAGCTGCCGTGCCAGCGGGGCTTCCCTCGGAGGGTGAGCCACGGGGGCGTTCATTTCCGCGCGAGGTGTCCGGCACGGGGGATGGGCACGGGCCCGGCGGGTGAGGGGCCGCCCGGGGCGCGTGTTATCCTCACCCCGTGCCTCGCTCGTTCTTCCTCGTCATCGTGGCCCTCGCGTTCCTCGCGGGCGCGTGCGAGCCCTACGACAAGCCTCGCCGGCCCCTGCCCGCGGACTTCCAGGTGCGGTTGCTCGGCGGTCCACTGCTCGGCTCCGAGCAGCTCCTCGGCAAGCCCTGGGTCATCCACCTCTGGGTCCCCAGGTGACACTCCTGTGCTCGGGAGTTTCCCGAGCTGGAAGCCGTCCGGAACGAATTCGAGCCCCAGGGTGTCGGCTTCCTCCTGCTCTCGCTCGAGCAGGACGAGGCGCTCGTGCGCCGCGCCCTCTCCGAGTGGAACCTCCAGGGCCAGGTCGCCCTCGCCACGGGTGAGGTGCTCGGACCGCTCTCCGTGCGCGAGGTGCCTTCCACCGTCTTTATCGACGCACGGGGCCACCTCGTCGCCGCTGCCAGTGGGCCCCGCTCTCGCGGCTTCCTCGCGAAGCGGGTGCGTGAACTGCTCGACTCCTCCCGCTGAGCACCTCCAACGCCACTGTCCTCCCCACCCTCACCACCCCCGGGGGGACTGGCCTGGCTCACCCTCCATGCACACCCTCTGCACTACCCCCTCGTGTGCTGGAGGGCAGTCCCGTGCATCTGAAGTTCTCCGCCCTCGCTTCTCAGTTCCTCGATGACCCGCACTCGGTGCGACACGCCGTGCGCTGGCCGGTGCTCGTGTGGGAGGCGCCTCCCGCGGGAGTGCGTCCCCTCTTCACCCGAAGCACCCTGACGGGCCTCTCGTTGCGCCGGCCCACGCTGGCCGAGCCGCTCGTGCTCGAGGTGCGCAAGCGCCCACAGGGCATCACCACGCCGGTGCCGGGCATCACGTTGGGGCGTACACCGGACAACGACATCATCGTCGAGGACCCCACGGTCTCGCGGGTGCACGCCACCTTCAGCGAGGAGAAGCACACGGGCGTCTGGTACGTCGCCGATGACGGCAGCCACAACGGCACGTGGCACAACGGCACGCTGTTGATTCCCGGGCGGCCCACGCCGCTGTTCGACCGGGCCTCGCTGCGCTTCGGGGACGTGCTGGCCACCTTCGTCGACTTCTCGGCCTTCAATCAGTTCATCCTCGACTGGCTGGCGCGCCACTCGCGCGGGGCCCGGGCGGCGGCGCACGTCACCGACGGTGGCTTGACGCGCGGGGGTTGAGCCCCTAGGAAGGGCCTGCCCTTGGGTGCCCATGCCGGGCCTTCAAGAGGGAAGCCGGTGCGAGTCCGGCGCGGTCCCGCCACTGTGATCGGGCAGCCCTGAGGTCAGGGCAGGGGTCCTCGGTGGAGGAGCCCTTCTGGGAGACGCGGCGTGCGTCTCGGCCAGAGTCCGACAGCCAGGAGACCTGCCCAGGGGTGTGGGCGCGAGCTGCCCGCGTTGGCCTTCTCTCTTCGACGGAGAGAGCGGAAGGCGGGGACATGCGGCGGTCGCACCTCGCCGGGCGGTGGCTCTGCCTGGCGCTCATCACGAGTGGTACCGCGCTCGCGCAGCAGGCGCCGCCTCCCCAGGAGACTCCGGCCGCACCGGCCCCGGATGCGCCCGAGGGCGAGCCCTTCCGCGTGCCCACCGTGCAGGTGGTGGAGACGGCCGAGGCCCCCGCGCCCCCGGACTCCGCGTCGCGGAGGGATCCGAGCGGTGCCCTCACCGTCATCCGCGTGGACGAGTTCGGCGGCGCGGCCCGGGACACCGCGGCGATGCTGTCCACGGCGCCGGGCGTCACGCTGCAGGACGTGGGCGGCTACGGGCAGAGCAAGAGCCTCGTGGTGCGGGGCGCGTCCTCCAACGCGACGCTGGTGCTGCTCGATGGGATTCCCCTCAATGGGCCCGGTGGCATCGCGGACCTGTCGCGCGTGCCCGCGGCGATGGCCGAGCGCTTCGAGGTGCTGCGCGGTGGCGCGGGCGCACGCTACGGCTCGGGAGGACTGGGCGGTGTCGTCAACATCATCACCCGCCGTCCCGGCAAGGACGCGCGCGTGGCGGGTGAGCTCTCGTACGGGAGCTGGGACACGGCGCTCGGGTGGCTGTCGGCCTCGGGGCCGCTCGCGGGCGGCGAGGCGCTGGTGCTCGTCCACGGAGGCACCTCCAGCGGGCGCTTCCCGTACCTCTTTGATCCAAGCCCCACGCTGCCCGGTGATGCGCTCGTGGAGCAGCGGCGCACCAACAATGACGCGCATGGGGCAGGGGGCCTGCTGCGGTTGCGGCGCGAGCTGGGCGGGGGTTTCTCCGCGGACCTGTTGGGGGAGCTGTCCTTCGACGAGCGGGGCCTCGCGGGCACCGCGCAGAACCCGAGCACGGACGCGCGGCAGTCGGGAGGACGCGGCTCGGCGAGCCTGCGGGTGATGGGCTCGCTGCCGGGCGGCGTGCGGACGAACGCGCGCGCGTACTACCGCCGGGACCGGATCTCGCTGGCGGGAGGACTCTGGAGCCAGCCGGAGCCGCAGGTGCAGCAGTTGGGTGGGGTGGAGCTGGAGGGACAGGTGCGGCTGGGCGGGTGGCACGCGCTGTCCGCGCTGGTGAGCGTGGGCGGTGAGTCCGTGACCGCCGCGGACACGAACGAGGCCGCTGGGGGAGACCCGGCGTGGCTGCGCGCGAGCGTGATGGCCATGGACGAGGTGCTGCTGTGGGATGGGCAGCTCACCGTCGCGCCCTCGCTGCGCGTGGATCGCGCGGGCCCGTACACGCTGCTGTCTCCGAAGGTGGGCGTCACCGTGGAGCTGCCCGCGGACTTCGAGCTGCGCGCCAACGCCGGCCGGGCCCATCGCGCGCCCTCCTTCCTGGAGCTGTACGTGCGCCAGGGCACGCTGCTGCCCAACCCGGACCTGCGCCCCGAGAGCGCCCTGTACGCGGACGCGGCGGTGGTGCACCGCTCGGACGAGTCCTTCGCCTCGGTGGGCGGCTTCGCGAGCCTCTACGAGGACCTCATCTCCTACGAGGCCTATCCGCCCGGCGCGGCCCGGCCGTACAACTTCGCCAACGCGCGGGTGCTGGGGCTCGAGGCCGAGGGCGAGTGGCGTCCGCATCCGCTGCTCTCCGGTACCTTCAGCTACACGCTCACCGTGTCGAGCGACCTGCGGCGGGACGAGCGCTTCTACCTGCGCGAGCTGCCCTACCGGCCCCGGCACAAGCTGGCGGCGCGGGTGATGGGGGGACCCCGGTGGCTCACCGGGCGCGTGGAGGTGGTGGCGCAGTCGGCCCATGCCCTCACCCGGGATGGCTCGATGTCGCTGCCGGGGCGCGCCTTCGTGCATGCGGGAGTGTCCAGCACCCTCGGCTCGCGTCCGGAGCTCACGGTTTCGTGCGAGGTGAAGAACCTCTTCGACGCGCGTGCCGAGGACTTCGTTGGCTATCCGCTCCCCGGACGCGCTGTCTACCTGTCGGTGTCCGGGGCTTTCTCCGGGACGGAGATCCCATGATCAGGAACGACCCTCACCCCAGCCCTCTCCCAGGGGGAGAGGGGGCATACACGGCGCTGCTCCTGGTGACACTGTCCCTGTGTCTGATGGGGTGCCCGGACGAAGGGGCTCTGTGCCCCGAGGGACAGACCCGCTGCGGTGAGACGTGCGTGGACCTTTCCGGCACCGCGGCCCATTGTGGGGCCTGTGGCGTGGTCTGCTCCTCCACCGAGGTGTGTGTCGAGGGGGGCTGTCAGTGCCGCTCGGGCGCCACGTTGTGCGGAGGCGAGTGCGTCGTCACCACGTCGGACCCGGCCCACTGTGGCGGTTGCGCGGGCGAGGGCGGCACGGCCTGCGCTCCGGACCATGTGTGCGAGCAGGGGCAGTGCAAGGCCGCCTGCACCCTGGCGTCCTCGGAGCGCTGTGACCGCTCGTGCGTGGACCTGGACACGGATGCCTTCCACTGCGGCGCTTGCGGCACCGTGTGCGCGGACTCGCGGAGCTGCCGGGGCGGCACCTGCACCTATGACGTCATCGCCGCGTGCTTCAACACCGGGCAGGTGGTGGGCATCCAGGCCGGGCCGGACGTGAAGGGGCCCTCGGTGGCGGTGGGGACCAGTCCCCAGACCGTCGCGCGCATGCAGGACGTGCTGCTGGTGCTGGATGCGTCCATGCGGCTGCGTCAGGCCCGGCTCTCCGACTACGGCGAGCTGCCCGCCTGGAACGCCACCGGTCTGGTTCCCAACCACCTCCTCGTGCGCGAGCCCTACGTCTTCGTCCTCAACTCCACGAGCAACACGCTGCAGGTGCTCCGGCGCGGCCCTCGCTCCCCCGATGGCATCCCGCTCACCGACGTGGGCAGTGTGAACTTCGGCGCGAACACCAACCCGTATGGCTTCGTGCTGGAGGGCTCGGACGCGTACGTCACGCTGCTGGGCAACCTGCAGACGGACGCATCCGCGGGCGGCAAGGTGGTCCGGGTCTCGGTGGCGGATCCCACCGCGCCCACCATTACGGGCACCTTCCAATTGCCCACGGGCGAGGCCCTGAAGCCCTTCCCGGGCCGCACCACCGTGCCCACGCCCGCGGGCATCGCCGTGCACCAGGGCCGGGTGTATGCCGCGCTCGGCAACCTGGATCCCCGGGACTACTCCGTCGGAGGCCCCGGGTTTCTGGCCCGCATCGACCCCGGCAGCGGCGCGGTGGAGCTCGTCGAGCTCGGCACGGGCTGCCTCAACCCGTTCTGGCTCGCTCCCGTGGGCGAGCGGCTGCTCGTGAGCTGCGGCGGCGCGGCGACCTATGACCGCAACTTCAACCTCATCGACGTGCAGGGCACGGGCCTGGTGTTGCTCGGCACGGACGGCCGCGTGGTGGCCTCACTCGCGCTGCGGTGCCCGGAGGCGACGTCGTGCCCGCTGCCCTCCGCCGGCCGTTTCTCCGTGGTGGGCAGCCGCGCCTACGTGGGCGACAACAACGCGGGCCGCGTCTTCGTCGTCGAGGTGGTGGACGACTCGCTCGTGGAGCGGCGCGGGCTGGGCCCCGGTGCCGAGCCCCCCATCCTCGCCTGCCCGCGCAGCCGTGGGCCCTCCCTCGTCGGTGATGTCGTCGCGATTCCTTGAGCCTCCCCATGAAGACCCGACTCGCTCCCTTCGTCCTGCTCGCCGCGCTGTGCCTCGTCACCGCCGTGCACGCGGCTCCTCCCCAGGGAGGGCCCCGCTTCCTGGGCCCCAAGCCTCCCGAGAAGGTGAAGCGCGTGGTGACGCTCGTTCCCTCGCTCACGGAGACGGTGATTGCCCTGGGCGCCGGGAGCACGCTGGTGGGCGTCTCGAGCTTCGATGAGGCGAAGGAGGTGGCCGGCCTTCCCCGCGTGGGAGGGTTCGTGAACCCCTCCATCGAGCGGGTGGTGGGCCTCGAGCCGGACCTCGTGCTCGTCCAGCCGGGACCTGGCAATCAGCGCGCGGTGGAGACGATGGCCCGGGTGGGGGTGCCCATCCTGCTGCTGCCGCTCCATACCGTCGCGGACACCCTGGCGGCGATGCGTGCGGTGGGCAAGGCGCTGGGGAAGCAGAAGGAGGCCGAGGCTCTCGTCCAGGGCATCGAGTCCACCCGGGCCCGCATCCGTGAGCGGGCCAAGGGCTTCAAGGCGCCTCGCGTCCTGTTCGTCTACGGCTTCGAGCCGCTCGTCGTCGCCGGGCCGGGCTCCTTCGCGGACGAGCTGTTGCGCGATGCGGGAGCCATCAACGTCGCCGCCCATGCGGGCTCGGCGTACGCCACCTATTCGCTCGAGCATGCGGTGGGCTCGCGGCCGGACGTGGTGGTGGATGCCGCGGATGTGGACGTGGGCAAGGACAAGGTGGCCTCGCTCCCGTTGATCTCCCAGGCCCGGTGGGTCGAGGTACCGTCCATGGCGCTGCTACAGCCGGGGCCCTCGCTGGGGCGCGGGCTGGATGAGCTGTTCGAGCTGCTGCATCCAGCGGCGAAGCCGGATGCGGGCACCCCGCGCTGAGCGTGGAGGACGAGGCATGGGCCACCGTCACATCGCGAGAAAGGGGTTCACTCCCGCCCGGGTGCTCGGGCTGTGCGGTGCGTTCCTCGTCCTGCTGCTCGTCTCGTACATGCCGGCCGTCACCTACGGGGAATGGCCCGCGTCCCTCTTGAAGGCCTTCCTCCACCCCGGTTCCACGGACAGCCATGTCGTCTGGTCCGTCCGGCTGCCCCATGTGCTGCTGGCGTCCATCGTGGGGGCGGGGCTCGCCGCCTCCGGCTCCACGCTCCAGGGCGTGCTGCGCAATCCCCTGGCGGATCCCTTCATCCTCGGTGTCTCGGGAGGCGCGGCGCTCGGAGCCACCCTGGCCCTCGCCCTGGGTCTGGCTCACGTGGAGGAGGTGGCCCCGGGGCTCACGGGCGGACTGGCGCGCCTCTCCGCGCCCGCCCTGTTCGCCTTTCTCGGTGCCGTGGCGTCCATGGTCCTCGTGCTCGCCATCAGCCGTGGGCACGGGGGCCGTGCGCCCCATGCCGTGCTCCTCACGGGCGTCATCTTCAACACCTTCGCCGCCGCGGCCATCACCCTCATCAAGACCCTCGCCGGCCGTGACAGGCTGGATGCGATCCTCTCCTGGCTCGCCGGGGACCTCGGCACGGAGCAGCCCGGGACCATCGTCCTGTCCGCGCTGCTCCAGGCCGTGGCCATCGGGGTGATGATCGCGCTCTCGGGGCGGCTCAACCTGCTGACCCTGGGGGATGAGGACGCGGCCTCGCTCGGCGTGCCCGTGGCCCGGACGCGGCGGTGGTTGCTCCTCGCGGCGAGCGCCAGCGTGGCGGGGGTCGTGACGCTCGCGGGGCTCGTCGGCTTCGTGGGGCTCGTCGTGCCCCACCTGCTCCGGCTCATCCTCGGGCCCGACCAGCGCCTCCTCGTTCCGCTCTCGGCCATCGGGGGCGCGGTGTTCCTCACGCTCGCGGACCTGCTGGCGCGGCTGCTCTACCCCGTGTTCAACCAGGGCATTCCCGTGGGCGCCGTCACCGCGCTGCTCGGCGGACCGTTGTTCCTGGCGCTCCTGTACCGCAGCGGACGGCTCACCGCGGGCTGAGGGGCAGGCGGGCTCCGCCATGTCCCCGCGTGCATGGGCGTTGTCAGGAACGGATTTCCGCCGCGTCTTTTCTCGATGAAAGGAGCGGTGACCATGACGACGGTGACGACGAACAGCCCGATGAACCTCAAGCACCTCAACGACACTGACGCTGGCATCGACGCGCTGACGCGTCCCGGTCTGGATGCCGCCCTGGACCTCCCCGGCCTGGAGTTGGAGCGGGGTCTATCGCCCGGACTCTGAAGCTTCCGCGACCTCGTCCCAGACGAGGCGTGGGACTCGGAGGCCGGGCTCCCAGAAAGGGACCCGGCCTCTTGTCTTTCCGGGTCCCGTTCTCCTGCCCTGTTCGTCTATCGGCGAGGACACCGCGCTCTCAATGCGGAAAGACGGGTTCGACTCCCGTACGGGGTACACGCAACACAAGCTCTTGGATGCGATTGGATCGCAGCACGGCCGTCTACCGTGTGAACAGGGTTCGATTCCCTGCAGGAGCGCTCCAGCAACACACGCGGCCGTGGCCGAGAGGCACGAGGCCCCTGAGCGCCACTCAGGTGTACGCGGGTTCGAATCCCGCCGGCCGCTCTTCGCAGTCCCAGCAGTGGAAGCACATGCCGCGGTAGCCCAACCTGGTAGAGGCGCTGCATTCAGAACGCAGAGGTTGCGGGTTCGACTCCCGCCCGCGGTACTCAGAGATTCATGCCGATGTTTCCCAGCGAGATGCTGGGCCCGAAGATGAGCGCCCAGCGGCCCACTTCCTTGCCCGGTGTGCCATCCGTGGGCCTGGTGAAGTAGGCCTCGCGGAACTCGTAGGCTCCCCAGACGTGGATGCTCAAGGCGGCCTGTCCGCCCGCGGTGCCCCCACCCAGGGGAACGCGGATGCCCAGTCCCGCGACGGCGGCCAGCGTGGGGGGATAGTCGTTCAGCAGGCCTCCCGTCTGCACGAGCCCCACGCCCATCAACCCCAGCTCCAGTCCGAACAGCCCCTCCTTGCCCTGCTCATCCAACAACGTGAGCCGGGACAGCAGGCCGAAGTTCAGCGTGAGCTGCCCCGTCGGCTGATTCAGCCGGTAGAGGCCGCTGGGGATGGTGGCGGTGGCGTACAGGCGCAGCCGCGAGCCCTCGACGGTCGCCGACCACTGCACCGAGGGCAGGCTGGCCCGGGACGATGGAGCCGCCAGCAGGTAGCGCGACTCGTCCACCACGTGGCTGACGCGCACGACGATGCGATCGAACTGCTCCAGCACGTTCTTGAGCCAGAACGTCCGGGGCTCGCCGCCGGGCTGGAGCACCATGCGCTCGTTCACCCGCGCGGCTTCTCGCGAGGTGCCACCGGCGGTGGTGACGTCCACCTCGAGGATGATCTCCTGCAGGCCATCCTCGGGCCGCAGCCGCTCCCGGTGGATGATGATCCGGCAGCTGTCGCGCGCCTCGAAGGGGATGCGTGCCGGCTTGCCGGGCTGGATGCGCTGGGGGTTCCCCTCCTTGTCGGCGCACAGGAACTCGATGATCGGCTCCTCGGACTCGGCCGACGCGCCGAGCGGCGCGGGCACCGAGGCCTCCCGGAGCGCCCGCTGGGTCCGCTCGTACACGACGGCGAGGTCCACCGCGCGCAGGGCCTGTGGCAACCCCTCGAAGCGGTAGCCGAAGCGCAGCGGGACGAAGCCGCTGTTGTTCTCATCGCCGCGCACCCGGAAGCGTCCCTGCTCGGTCCGCACCGAGTAGGCCCCCTCGACGGGCAGCGGCACGAGCCTCGTGCGCTCCCCCGGAGACGCCACCGAGAGCTCCGCCTCCCGGTTGGTGGGGATGAAGTCGATCTTGCCGAAACCGGGAAGCTGGAGGCTCGCGCGAGGGTAGGGGGCCGTGACGGTGTCCGCCGCGGTGGTGGCGATCACGGTCGGGTCCACCTCGGAGCGGGTGGCCGTGAGGGTCAGCCGGTCCGCGCCCAGGCGTCCCACCCGCAGCAGCACGAAGGCCGCCTCTTCCTCCCGGACCACCTGGGCCACGTCGACGGGCTCGCCGTTGGCGCGCCAGTAGAAGGAGCGCGCCTCGGCCGCGCAGCGCGGGTCCACCCGCACCACCACCCGCATGTCCTCCGCGCTCCTCAGCGGCGGCCCCGACACGAGCTCCACCGGACAGTGCAGCAGCTGCAGCACCGCGGAGGCGGTGGTCTCGAGTGCTTCTCCTTTCGAGACGAACACCCGGGGCACCAGGCGCACCCGGAGGCCCAGACTCGAGACGAGGCCCGGTACGGCGCGCACGGAGATTCCGCCCTCGTTCAGCTCGCAGCGGGCGGGGCCACAGTCGACGGACGCGATGGCCTCGGGGTGCGGCAGCGCCAGACGCCCTTCTCCCGTGGAGAGATCCAGGGCGGGCACTCCCGGCAGCACCGAGGACAGGAGGACGCGGCTCGGGCTCAACTGCAGCTCCGAGGACTCGAGCCGCCGGCCCGAGGCGTTGAACGTGAGGACGCCCTCTCCGAAGCGCGCCCCCGCTGGCAGCAGGAAGAGCGGCACGTTCGCCGGCACACCACGGCGCACCGGCAACACGCACGGTTGCGGAGTCTCCGAGGGCCCGGTGTCGAGACAGGCCTCGTGCTCCATCCGCTCGTCGCGATTGGGGCCCGGCCAGAACACCTGCGCTCCCGCCAGTCCCCGCCCGCGCAGCTCGAGCCGCCCCTCGTCCGCGGCCAGCAGCACGCTCGCCGGCTCGACCTCGGGGAAGGCGCCTGTCGCCACGAGCGTGAGTGTCTCCTGCGGGCCCGTGCAGCCGCTCGCGGCGGGTGCCACCTGGAGCGTCACCGGCTGGCCCACGCGTCCACTGCCAGCCCGGGGCGGGCGGACGGAGCGTGAATCCTCGCCCACCGTCCAGCCCTCCGACGCCGGGCCGCAGACGACCCGGTTGGGAAGGAGCAGGAGCTGGCCTCCGATGGGCGCCTGCACGACGGTGGTCTGCGCGACGGGGGCCTGCGCCCGGACCTCGTCACCGAGGAGCGACCACGTGACGAGCAGGGTAATCCACGTTGGAGAAGCACGAAGGACGAAGAGCGGCGGACGCTGCGGCAAGGGACCTCCCTGCGCGAGCGGTATTGGGGGCAGGCGGTTTTGTCAATCGCGCCCGCGGTACTCGCAGTTGACAAGGGATGCCCCGCCGCCATATCCCGCCCACCGTCTTCGGTTCCTCCACCTGCCGGTGGGGACTCGAGGGAATCCGGTGCGAGTCCGGGACTGCCCCGCAGCGGTGAACGGGAACGAAAACCGTCAGGATGCACTGGTCCTCTCCCGAGGGCTGGGAAGCGACGGCCAGTAGGCGAGGTGTCCTCCGCGCGAGGCCACACTGCCCGTAAGTCCGAAAACCTGCCGAGGACCCGTGCCGGTGGCACGGACAACACCGAGGCCTCCGAGGGGAGGCAGCGGGTGCGCCGCCGTGTGCGTCCTCGTCAGGCCGTGTCCGGTCCGCATCCCGCTTCCGCTCCTCGCGCAGGCATTCCGCCCGAGGGGGCGAGGAGCAGGACGCGAATGAAGACGGGAACGATGGGCTCGGGGCGGTTCGGCCGCTTCGTGGTGGTGATGGGTGCGTTGTCGCTGGGGTTGCTGGTCACGGGCTGCGAAGAGGAGTGCGTCGACCAGACCGACTGCGCGAACAAGCAGGGCGCTCCCGCCGAGGGCAAGCGCTACGAGTGCGTGGACAACCGCTGCGTGCAGCGGGACATCGCCGACGCGGGCACCGATGCCGGCAATGATGCCGGGACGGACGCGGGCACCGACGCGGGTACGGATGCTGGCACGGATGCCGGCACCGACGCGGGCGTCACGTGCGCGGACCTGCCGCATGACGCGAAGCTCGGCACGCTGCAACTCCAGACGGGCTTCGTCGCCGCCGAGTCCGTGACGCTCCCCGATGGCATCGGCGCGGTGACGGCCGTGCGCAGTGGCAGCGACTTCAAGCTGTACGGCTTCAATGGCGCCGACGACAGCCTCTACGCGCTCGGTACCTGGCCGGCCATCGCCTCCAGCACGACGCCCCTCCAGGCCATCATCCCCGAGGCGGACATGGGCGCGTTCCCGAGCGGGTTCCTCGCCAACGACGGCACCCGGCTGCTGACCGGCTACACCAAGGGCGAGGCCGGCTTCCCCGGCAAGGTTCTCCTCTACGACACGGTCACTCCGGCCGACACCCGCTACGTCTCCGCCGCCGGCAACTTCTCCGCCGCGGCCGTCCCCGGCGCCTTCCTCATCAACGGCGTGGGCATCGAGGGCGTGACCGGGAGTGACACCGCCATCTACGCGTTGCGGACGGACACCAGGCCCTTCCAGGGCTCGAAGCTGGCGACCTTCCCGGTCTCGGGTGCCTTCAGCGGCTACTCGGCCGTCACGAGCGACAACGTGGCCGTGCTCGGATACGCGACCTCCGATACCTCGACCCCGGATCCGTGGGACACCCTCAACTACCTGACCGCCGTGGCTCCCGCGGTCTACTCGCCGGCCATCACGGGCGGGACGGCCTTCTCGCTCACCAACCCCAACGCGATCGAGATCTACGGGAAGAACGATCTCCAGGGCGTCGCGGGCTTCGGCAAGGGCGTGGCCCTGCACCGCGGTACCTTCACGGCCACGAAGGAGGTCTCGCGCATCGAGCTCACGCTGGGTGGCATCACCCCCAGCACCGTGACCGCGGGTGACCTCACGCCGGTGCTCACCACCAGCAACACCTGCACCAACGTGGTGGTGATGGCTCCCATGGGTGAGGATCTGCTCGTCGGCGTGAAGGACAAGAGCGGCCGCCGGCTCGTCCGTCTGCAGCAGCGCTGAGCGCCATGAGGATGCACGGCACCCTGGCGCGCTGGCGCGCCTGTCTCGTCATGTGCCTGCTCGCCGCGGGCTGCGGGGCTCCCTCCGAGGAGGAGAAGGAGGACCCCGTGGCCCCGGTGGCCTGCGCGAGTGAGAACAACCCGTTCGCCGACAAGGTGGTCTCCTTCACGCCCGGCGACTCCGCCGGCTTCGGCCAGGACGGCTACCCCACCATCGTGCTCGGACCGCCCCGCGGCGGCGGTTCCGGCATGGGCTCGCTGGACGTGCTCTCGCTCGGCGAGCGGGGGGAGATCGTCCTCGAGCTCACCGACCTCGGCGTGGTGGACGGTCCCGGCGTGGACCTGCTCGTCTTCGAGAACCCCTTCGGCGGCTACGCGGAGACGGCCTTCGTGGCGGTGAGCGAGGACGGCCAGACGTGGCGGGAGTTCTCCTGTGACCCCGCGGATGCGGCCCACGGCTACCCCGGCTGCGCGGGCGTGAAGCACGTGTTCTCCACGCCGGACAACGGCATCAGCCCCACGGACCCGTCCGTGGCGGGGGGCGACGGCTTCGACCTGTCCACGCTCGGTGTGGCCCGGGCCCGCTTCATCCGCATCCGGGACAGCGGGCTGAATGGCTACGGCTTCACCTCCGGCGGTTTCGACCTGGACGCCGTCGCGGTGGTGAACGGCTCTCCCCTCTGCGAGTGGAAGTGATGCCCACGCCCCCGCCTCCCGAGACCCCCGGAATGGACCGGCGCACCGTGCTCGGCTCGCTGCTGCACGGCACCTGTGCCCTCGCCGCGCTCTGTACCGGCTGTGGTCCCGAGTGGCGGGAGGCCACCGTGCTCTCGTTCTCCGACGCCGAGGACTGCGGCGTCACCCCCGGCCGTCCCGAGGAGGGCTGGGTGGAGGTGAAGCTCACCGAGTACCCGGCGCTGAGGAAGCTGGGGGGCTCGGCGGTGGTGCGCGTCCCCGAGGCCCTGCTCGACGTGGTGGTCATCCACACCGCGTCGGGCTGCTTCTCCGCCGTCTGGCACATCTGCACCCATGGTGACTGCCACGTCACCCACGTGCCCGGGCAGGCTCTCCTGGAGTGCCCCTGCCACGGCTCGCGCTTCGGCGAGGATGGCCGGGTCCTGCTCGGTCCCGCCACCCGTCCCTTGCAGAGCTTCCGGGTGGCGCGGGTGGATGACTCGGTGTGGATCCACCGGCCCCGCTGACGGCGTGACCCCACCCTGGGGCGGATTTGACTCCGGGTATCAATCGCCGCCTCCAGGCGAATGGATCGGCCGGGTCGTGTAATCTCCCCGCCGCGATGTGGCAGATCATCATCAACGGCCCGGGTTACTTCGACACTGCCTACGAGCTTCCCGAGGGCGTCACGCACCTCGGCCGCGCGGATGAGAACGACATCGTCCTCGGCGGTGATCTCGTCTCGCGCCGGCATGCCCGGCTCGTGGCCGATGGGGACAGCCTGCGCATCGAGGATCTCGGCAGCCGCAACGGCAGCCGCGTCAATGGTACGCCCCTGCAGGGCAGCATCGACCTGCACCCCGGCGACACCATCTCCCTGGGGGAGAACACACTCTCGGTGCGGCAGCCCAACCAGGTGGAGAACGCCGCCACCGAGATGGTGGACCTGGGCGCCGGTGGGGTGCGCCGCTTCGGCCACGGCGAGGACGTGGGGCCCTCCGTCATCCTCGCCAAGAACATCAAGAACGTGGACCTGCTGCGGGCGCTCGACAACTTCTCCAGCCCCTTCGACGGCGCTCCCGCCACCGCCGCCCCCATCGCGCCCGTGGCTCCCCAGGCTCCCCGCGGCGCCTACGAGACGCTCCTCCTCCTCTTCCACACCGCCGAGGCGCTCGCCACCTCCGCCACCCTGACGGCCTTCCTCGAGGCCACCATGGACCGGGTGCTCGAGCGCATCGACGCCACCACCGCCGTGGTGCTGTTGCGCCACCCCACCGGCGTCTTCGTGCCCGCCGCCGTGCGCCACCGCGGCAAGCTCGCCAAGGGCGAGGTGCCCGTCTCCGATGGCATCATCGAGCAGGCCCTCGGCGAGGGCCGCGCGCTCGTGGTGGGTGACGTGCGCGACGACCGCCGCTTCGCCGGCCGCGAGAGCGTCATCCTCTATGGCGTGGACCGGGTGCTCTGCATCCCCATCGGGCTCGAGCCCCCCTTCTCCGGCGTCCTCTACGTCAACACCTCCGCGAAGAACGACACCGAGCTGGAGATCATGCTCGACACCTGCACCGCCGTGGCGCACCTGGTGGCCTCCGGCGTGCAGAAGTTCTCCGCCGCCTCGGGCAGCGGCGCGCCTCCGCTGCGCCACCACCTGGAGCGCTTCCTCGGGCCCGAGGTGGCCGAGCGGCGCGCGGCCGAGGCCCAGCGCACCGGCGGCAAGCTGCCCGGGTTGGAGGAGCGCAACCTCACCATCGTCCACGCCGAGCTCGTCGGCTTCGGCGCGCTGAGCACGAAGCTCGGCGCCGCGCGCGCCAACGAGCTGCTCAACGACTTCCACGCGCGTCTGGGCGGGCTCGTCTTCAGCTTCGAGGGCGTCCTGGAGACCTTCTTCGGCGAGTCGCTGCGCGCCCATTTCGGCACTTCCGCCTCCAAGCCGGACGATGCCGTGCGCGCCGTGCGGGCCGCGCTCGCCCTGCGCGAGGATTGGGATCGCCACATGGCCCGCCGCCCCGTGGAGGAGCGCTGCGAGCTGCGCATCGGCATCAACACCGCCCGCGTCCTGGCCGGCTTCGTGGGCCCCGAGTCCCGCCCCTCCTTCTCCGCCGTGGGCGAGGGCGTCAACATCGCCTCGTGGCTCGCCGCCACCGGCATGCCCGGCCAGGTGCTCATCACCGGCAAGACGCTCGCGGTGATCGGCGCCCGCTTCGACGTCGTCCCCCTCGGCGAGCGCCTCATCCGCGCCCCTCGCGACAAGGTCGCCGCCTTCGAGGTCATGGACGAGGACATCCCCCAGCTCACCCATCCCGGTGTGCGCTGAGGTGGGATGCTGTGCTGAAAAAGGTGGGGCGGAGGCTCGCACTCGGCCCCGGAACAATGCGAGCATGGGCGCCCCCCTCGCGAGCATGAGCGCCCAGCGTCCGGCATGAATCCGTCGTCCTCGACCGCTCGACTGCGTCCGTTCCGGCCCGTGCCGTTCGGCCGCTACACGCTGCTGTCCCAGCTCGCCACCGGCGGCATGGGCGAAATCTTCCTCGCACGGCTGGAGGGCGCGCAGGGCTTCGAGAAGCTGTGCGTCATCAAGAAGATATTGCCGCAGCTGGCGGCGGATCCGGAGTTCGTCGAGCGCTTCGTGGGCGAGGCGCGCACGCTGGTGAAGCTGTCGCACGGCTCCATCGCGCAGGTGCTGGACATGGGGCTGCACGAGGGCGATGCGTACATGGCCCTCGAGTACGTGGACGGCAAGGACCTGCGCAAGGTGGCGGCGCGGGCGCGGGACAGGCAGAAGCCGCTGCCGCTCACCTTCGTGCTGTTCGTGATGGGCCGGGTGCTGGACGCGCTCGCCTACGCGCACCGCAAGAAGGGCGATGACGAGGGCGAGCTGAACCTCGTGCACCGGGACATCTCGCCGCAGAACATCCTCATCTCCTACGAGGGGGAGGTGAAGGTCATCGACTTCGGCCTGGCCAAGAGCCGGCTGAGCGCGGCGAAGACGAACCCGAGCATCATCCTCGGCAAGTTCCTCTACATGTCGCCGGAGCAGGCGCGGCACCAGCCGGTGGATCGCCGCAGCGACCTGTACGCGGTGGGCCTGTGTCTGTACGAGCTCATCTCCGGGAGGAACCCCTTCGATCTGCTGCCCCCGGGCGAGCTGATGTCGGCGGTGGCCCAGCCCACCGTGCAGCCGCTGGGCGAGGTGGTGCCGTCCGCGCCGCCCGCGGTGACGCAGCTGGTGATGAAGGCGCTGGCGGTGGACCCCGCGCAGCGCTTCCAGACGGCGGAGGAGCTGCGCGGCAAGCTGAACGCGTGCCTGCTGGAGTTGGATCCCTCCTCGGGCCCGGAGCGCGTCAGCCGGTACATGCACGAGCTGTTCGGCCCGGAGTACCAGGGGGAGCGGCGGTTGCTGGCGAGCCTCCGGGAAGCGGCGCGTCCGCCCGAGCCGGAGTCCGGGGGCGCGCCGGAGGGCTCCTTCGAGCCGCTCTCCTTCCGGCCCACGCCGCGCACGCGCGAGGGGGCTCCCGTGCGCGATGACGGCGAGACGCGCCCGGCCGTGCCCTCCTCGTCCCTGGACGAGCCCACCCGGCCCGCCGTCGCCGTGGAGGCCATCGAGGAGTCGCGCAAGGAGCGGCTGTCACCACCGGGAGGCTCGCCCACGGTGGACATCTCGGGACTCACGGCCCCGGTCGCGCCCCGGAGTCCCGCGCCCGCTCCGGTTCCTTCCCGTGCTCCCGCGGCCTCTCCGGCACTGTCCCCGGAGCCGGGCTCGGGTGCGCTCCGGGCCGCGGGCGCGTCTTCCCGTCCCGCCCCGCAGCCGGCGGCGATGCCGTCCGCGCCGCGTGTTCCGCTCACTCCGGCCCTGCCGGTCTCCGGCTCCATGGCCCCGACGCGCGAGCTGGTGGTGTCCTCCGGGCCGGGCTCGGCACCGGGCGCGCCGCACGCCGTGCCCATGGCGGAGCAGATGCCTCCGGAGCCTCTCGGGCCGGTGCCCATCGAGGACACGCCCATGTGGTCCGAGCCGCTCCGCTCGGACGAGGACCTGAGCGCCATCGAGCCGTCGCGGGACTCCCGCCCGGCACCTCCCTTGCCCTACGAGTCGGGCGAGCAGGGGGAGGGCGCGTGGGAGTCCCAGCCCGGGTGGGAAGTCTCCGGGCAGGAACCGGACGCGTCCTCCCAGCAGGACGAGGAGGGCGTGTCCGCCTCCGGGAGCGAAGTGGCGCTCGGGAACGAGGAGGACATCGGCCTGGCGGACACGAATCCGCGCATGCAGGTGCCCTCGGGTCACGAGGACACCCAGCCGCGCGTGGTCCTCCAGGACGTGTATCGCCAGGACACGCAGCCGCGCGTGGTGCTCGATGAGTCGCTGACCCGCGACTCGGACGAGGAGCTGTCTCAAGGAGGCAGGACGAAGCGGCCCCGCCGCCGCGTGACGTCGACGGGCATTCCCGTGGCGTCCCCGCGCTCGACGGCCTCCGCTCCGCGGCTGTCGGCCGCCACCGTCCGGAGCCACGAGGAGCGCGAGGCCCCGAAAAGCCGGTACGCGGAGGAAGCGGAGCCGCCGGTCCGGCCGGAGAGCACCCGCCTCACGTCCGTGCCGGCACGGCCCTTCCCGTGGGGATGGGCCGCCGTGGTGGTCCTCCTGCTGCTGGTGGGCGGTGGCCTGAGCGCCGCCGTCTTCCTGGATGCGCCTCACCAGGAGGCGCCAACGGAGCCGCCGCCCGCGCGTCCGATCCTCCAGGGCAAGAAGGCGGCCCAGGCTCCGGCTCCCGCCGCTGGGGAGTCTCCCGCCGCTGGTGAGCCCCCCACCGCCGCCGAGTCCGCGCAGACGGCATCCGCGAACACGGAGAACCCCGGCACGGTGGCGCCCGCTCCCGTCCCGGGCGCTGCTCCTGCTGCCGCGCCTGGCGCGGCTCCCACCGGCGACACGGCTTCTCCCGAGGGCGAGCTGTCCGCGGATCAGTCCCTGCTCGCCCCGCTCGCGGCTCCGTCCAACGCCACGGCCTCCGCCGCGAGCAAGCGCCAGGTCCAGCGCAAGCGCACGTCCTCGCGCACCCAGTCGATGCTGCAGAAGGAGTGGGTCCGCACGCGCACGGCCTACAAGGCGCTCACACGCATCTACGCGTGCGAGAGCCTCGATCTGCTGTGCAGCCGCTACGAGGACCTCGAGTCCGAGGTGATGGACATGGGAGACGTCGAGAGCCCCGAGCTGCTCGGCAAGGTGCGGGCGCTGCAGCGGGAAATCCAGAGAAGGAAGAAGGGCTCCTGAGGCGGGGCCCCCGCGACGCGCCGTGGACACGCTCCTCGACATCCAGGGACTGAGCGCCGGTTACGGGCCGGCTCCGGTGCTGCGCGACGTGGACTGCGTGGTGCGGGCCGGAGAGCTGTGGGTGGTGCTCGGCCCCAATGGCACCGGCAAGAGCACGCTGCTGAAGAGCGTGCTGGGGGCCATGCCGTGGACGCGGGGCCGCATCCGCCTGTTGGAGCGCGAGCGGAGCGAGTGGGACGCGCGGGCGCTCGCCCGGAACGTGGCGTGGGTGCCGCAGAGCTTCGAGCCCGCCGAGGGCTTCAGCGGGTTGGAGCTGGTGTTGATGGGCCGCAGTCCGCACCTGGGCCTGTGGGGCCTCACCTCGGCGAGCGACGAGGCGGTGGCGCGCGCGGTGTTGGAGGAGCTCGGGGTGGCGTACCTGGCGGAGCGCTCCTGCGAGGCGATGTCGGGAGGCGAGCGCCGGATGCTGTTGCTGGCGCGCGGGTTGGTGCAGCAACCGAGGCTGCTGTTGCTGGACGAGCCCACGGCGTTCCTGGACGTGGCGCACCAGGTGGGCGCGTTGGAGCGGGTGCGCGCGCGGGTGGACGCGGGCCTGGGCGCGGTGGCGGTGCTCCACGACGTCAACCTGGCGGCGGCCTTCGCCACGCACGTGTTGCTGCTGCGCGACGGGCACGTGCTGGCCCGGGGGCCCGCGCCGGAGGTGCTCCAGCGCGAGCGGCTCGAGGCCCTCTATGGTGTGCCCATGGAGATGGCGAGCGCGCCCTCGGGAGCGCGCCTGTTCGCCCCGCGTGCGCGGTGGACGGCCGAGGGGCGTTAGCGCCTCATTCCGTCTTGAGCTGTTCCTCGGCCTGCTTCCGGGCGTTGTCCGGGCCACCGCCCACGCCGAAGGGGGCGGGCCGGCGCTCACGGGGAACGGTCTGCGGCCCGCCGAACAGGTAGGGCCCCTGGTCCTCGCGGTCCATGCTGGCCGGGTGATCCCTCCAGTTCTCGGGCATGGCGACGCCCCGTTCGCCGGTGCTTCCCGCGCCGCCCGCTCCACCCGTGCCGCCCGAGCTCTCCGCCTCCGAGGCCGAGGGGCTCTTGTTCTTCTGGTTGATGGGCTCGTAGGGCTTGCTCGCCTGCTGCGCGTTCTCCTCCTGACGGGAGACGCAACCGGTGGCGAGCGCCCCTCCCAGCCCCAGAACGATCGTCCATCCCATCCAGCGCTTCATCGTCGCCCTCCTGACGGACCTGCGTGTCCTGTTGTGACTCGAAGGTAGGGACGGAGCGGGGAGCGAGCACACCGGGGAGGAGGGCCCGCCCGCCTGCCCGTTCTGTCTGAAGTCGGAGACTCCACACCGGGATGCCGGAACAGGTGTCGGGGGTGGAGGGGCGTGCGACGCTGAGCGCGTTGACTCCAAGGTGGGCGTCGCGGAGATGGACTCTTCTACGCAATCGGGCAGGACGGTGCGCGGCGGGGTGGAGCGCCAGCTGTTGAAGCTGTTGGCGGCCACCAACCGCCTCCGCTTGCCAGGGCCCTCGGTGTTGCCCGTGGCGGGCGCGGTGGTGGGCCTCTACAGCGGGCTGGCTGCGGGCCTGTTCGCCAACCTCATCGCGCTCGTCAGCGGGCTGGCCCTGGGCTTCCCCCGGGTGCTGAACGCGTTCCTGCCGGAGTCCGGCACGAACGAGGCGCTGACCCGGGCCTTCTCCGAGGCGCGCTGGCATTTCGAGTACCTCATCGCCGGCGTGCCGCTGGGGATGGGCGCGCTGGTGCTCGCGCGGTTCATCCTGCCCGGGGGGCCCCGGGACGAGGTGAAGCGGCGGCTGCAGGTGCTGGGGTTGCTGGTGTTGGGGGCGCTGTCGCTCTACTACCCGCTGGTGGCGCTGGCGGCGGTGAACTCGGTGCTGGGCCACATGCACGACATGGGACGGAGCATCCAGCAGTTGCGGCCCTGGCTGGTGCCACTGCTGCCCATGGTGGGCGGACTGGTGGTGGGGCACGTGCTGCGCAACCGGCCCGAGACCCATGGCCACGGCGTGCCCGAGGTGGTGAGGGCGGTGGAGCGCGAGGGCTGGCTGTCCGGGAGGGATGGAGTGCTGAAGCTGGTGGCGAGCGCCATCACCATCGGCACGGGAGGCTCGGCGGGGCGCGAGGGGCCCATCGTATTCGGAGGCGCGGCGTTCGGATCGGCGGTGGGGCGCACGCTGGGCTTCACCCGGCGCGAGCTGGCCATCCTCCTGGCGAGCGGCGCGGGCGCGGGCATTGCCGCCTCCTTCAACGCGCCCATCGCTGGCGCCATCTTCGCGATGGAGATCATCCTGCGCGAGTTCCAGCTGCGCGTCTTCTCTCCCATCATCCTCGCCAGCGTCACGGCCACCATGGTGGGCCGGGGCGTCATGGGCAACGCGGCGATGATTCAGCGCGTGGGCTACAGCATGGTGAGTGGCTGGGAGATCGTCTTCTACGCGGTGTTGGGATTGGTGACGGGGCTGCTGGCGTATGCCTTCATCCGGCTGCTGCACGGGGTGGAGGACTTCTTCCAGGGGAGGAAGCGGGGACGGCTGAGTGCCTTGCTGGGACGGCAGCCGCTGCCGCTGAGGGCGGGACTGGGAGGACTGCTGGTGGGGTGCCTGGCGCTGGTGCACCCGGTGGTGTGGGGCACGGGGCACGAGTCCATCAACGAGGCGGCGCTGCGGTCGCTGCCGCTGGTGATGCTGGCCTCGGGCTTCGCGCTCAAGCTGGTGGCCACGGCGTTGACGTTGGGCTCGGGAGGCTCGGGAGGGACGTTCTTCCCCATGACGGTGATGGGGGCGCTGGCGGGAGGCGCGTTCGGGGAGGTGCTGCACGCGGCCATGCCGGGCATCACCGCGCCGAGCGGGGCCTACGCGATGGTGGGCATGGGCGGTGCGGTGGCGGCGCTCACGCGCGGGCCGCTCACGGGGTTGATGATGGTGTACGAGCTGAGCGGCAACTACTCCATCATCCTGCCGCTGATGGTGACGTGCACATTGGCCTCGGCGCTGTGCCACACGCTGGTGGAGCGG
The DNA here is from genome assembly GCF_057119385.1 of Archangium sp. Lineage (NCBI taxonomy): Bacteria > Pseudomonadati > Myxococcota > Myxococcia > Myxococcales > Archangiaceae > Archangium > Archangium sp. Next base: position 35,917 of record NZ_DBNGVP010000135.1, read on the forward strand.
AAGGCGGGAGTGGATCCGCACACGCTGCGGCGCGCGCCGGTGAGGGAGTGGGTGGTGTGGATGGAGCCGGTGGGGCCGGAGCTGCCGGCCTCGGCGTTGCGCGAGCGGCTGCTCACGGCGCCGGTGGCGGCCCTGCCGGTGAAGGACGAGGGCGGGCGGTTGGTGGGCGTGGTGACGGCGAGCACGCTGGGCGAGCGCTGGAGGCAGGTGGGGGACGGGTCCACGGTGGTGGCGCTGGCGGACCAGGCGCCCGCGGTGTCAGTGGATACGACGGTGGGCGAGGCGCTCGCGGCCATGGACATCCAGCTCGTGGACGCTCTGCCGGTGCAGGGGGATGGGCAGGTGGGGGTGGTGACGCGCGTGGGGCTCGAGCGTTTCCTGCGGCGGGAGCAGCGCAAGCTGCACGTGGAGCCCGCGGTCTCCGCGACGGAGATTCCGCGTTAGGGGTGGAGCGAAAGGCTATGCTGCCAGCGCGTGGGACCGATGCCTCTTCCATGGGAAGGACACATGCGCTGGCGACAGGTGTTCGCGTTCACGGTGGTGATGGCGGTGGGGACGGGGTGCCCGGAGACCTGGCGGGAAGGCGGCACCATCGACCGGGCGATGGCGAAGGACCTCGAGGAGGAGTTGCACCAGCATGACTGCCCCTTGAGCAAGGAGGAGTGGGTGCGCAAGTGCCGAGAGCCCGTTGAGTGGGAGCAGCAACGGTGCCCCCATGCATGTCAGTTCAGGGCCGAGCCGTGATGCGTTGGCGTGCGCTCCTGGCACCGCTGCTGGGCCTCATCCTGCTTCTGCCGCTGGCCTGGGCCCTCCATACGGCCATGCTGAGAGGATTGCGTCCGGCACCCGAAGCAAAGGCCGTCCCGATGCTCTCTCCAGGAGAGCGCCAGAGCCTGCTGAGCTACGAGCGTCCCTGCAAGGGCCGCAAGGATTGTGAGCCACCGCTCGCCTGCTTCTTCAACCCACGCTCGATGTGGATGTACTGCACCGATAGCCGGTGCATGACGGACCAGCATTGCACGGAGGACATGGTGTGCCGCACGGTGGAGACGGTGAAGGGCGGACCCCGACTTCGTCAGTGCACGCTGGTGGGGGTGCGCAAGGAGGGCGAGCCCTGCGCGGACATGATGACTTCGCGCGAAGCGGCATGTGAACGGGGGCTCTTGTGTCAGGCGGACCACTGCGGACGGCCGTGCCGGGTGGAAGAGCCCGGGAGCTGTCCGGTGGGCTTCTTCTGTCGCGATGGCCTCGATGGTCCTTCTTGTCTACCCACGTGTGAGGGCCGCGCGTGTCCCGAGGGGCAGGACTGCGTCCGATTCGATGAGGGCGTATCGGTGTGTGCGCAGGTGCATGGGCAGAGCTGCCAGCGGACGCCCTGTCCTGAAGGTCAGGAGTGTTTCGTCCAGAGCTCCTTCGACCACCCGCGCGAAGCCTGGGGCACGTGTCTCATCCCGTGTGTTGAGGAGGACACGGCTTCCTGCCCCGAGGGCTTCGTCTGCCAGATGAGTTACTGCAGGAAGTCCTGTGACCCGGCCGTTCCCGATGCCTGCGGACCCCATTACAAGTGTCACCGCTACTCCGAGAAAGAGCCCTGGACGTGCGAGCCGGACCTGTGAGCAGACCGGGCCACGGAGTCCTGGCGCCGGAGCTTCCTCGTCGTGAGGTGGGGATGGGCGGGGTATATGATGCCGGGACACACCAGGGTGTTGCCTCTTCGAGGAGAAGGACACATGCGCTGGCGACGGGTGTTCGCGTTCACGGTGGTGATGGCTGTGGGGACGGCGTGCCCGGAGACCTGGCGGGAAGGGCGGCACCATCGATCGGGCGATGGCGAAGGACCTCGCGGAGGAGATGCACCGGCACGACTGCCCCTTGAGCGAGGAGGAGTGGTTGGAGAAATGTGAAGTTCCCCCTGAGTTGTGGGAGAGCAAAGGGTGCCCTCATGAGTGTCAGTCCAGGACCAACCCGTGATGCGTTGGCGCCCCCTCATGGCCTCACTGCTGGGCCTTCTCCTGCTCCTACCGCTGGCCTGGGCCCTCCATACGGCCATGCTGGGAGGTCTGCGGCCGGTTCCTGCGGCGACGCTCGTTCCCATGCTCTCGCCCGGAGAGCGCCAGAGCCTGATGTCCTATGAGCGCCCCTGCTCGGGCCGCAAGGATTGCGACCCACCGCTGGCCTGTTTTTTCAATGCGCGCTCGAAATGGAGGTACTGCACCGACAGCCGGTGCATGACGGACCAGCAATGTGCGGAGGACATGGTGTGCCGCACGTTGGAGACGGTGAAGGGGGGGCCCCGGCTCCGCCAGTGCACACTGGTGGGGGTGCGCAAGGAGGGCGAGCCCTGCTCGGACATGTCGTCCCTGCGTGAAGCGGCCTGTGAACGGGGCCTGCTGTGCCAGGAGCGCCGGTGCGGTCGGCCGTGCCGGGTGGAAGCGCCCGGGAGTTGCCCCGAGGGTTTCTTCTGCCGCGAGGGCCTCGATGGTCCTTCCTGCCTGCCCACGTGTGAGGGCCGATCGTGTCCCGAAGGACAGGTCTGCATCCAGCCCAACATGGAGAAGGGCGTGTCGGTGTGTGCGCAGGTGCATGGCCACAACTGCCAGGAGACGCCTTGTCCCGAGGAGCAGAAGTGCTCCATGTGGAACACCTTCAGCCACCCGCACGAAGCCTGGGGGACGTGCATCCTCTCCTGTGACGAGGCGAACCCCGCGTCTTGTCCCGAGGGCTTCGTCTGCAGCATCGGGGCATGCAGGAAATCCTGTGACCCGGCCGTCCCTAACGCCTGCGGCTCTCATTACAAGTGTCACCGCTACTCCGAGAAATACCCCTGGACGTGCGAGCCGGACATGTGAGTCCCGCGGTGACACCCGAGCCCGGCGCCACTACCCCGGAGGCCACTCCATGGGGCGTCCACCGAGCAGGTGCAGGTGGATGTGGAACACCGTCTGGCCGGCGTCGCGGCGCGTATTGAGGACGAGCCGGTAGCCGCTGTCGGCGAGGCCCCGCTGGCGCGCCAGCTTCGCGGCGGTGAGGTGCAGGTGGCCCACCAGCTCGCGATGCTCCACGGTGACATCATTCATCGTGGGGATGTGCTCGAGCGGGATGACGAGCAGGTGCGTGGGGGCCTGGGGGTTGATGTCCTCGATGGCCAGGCAGTGGTCATCCCGGTGGACGAGCCTCGCGGGAATGTGACCGTCGCGAATCTTGCAGAAGATGCAGTCGGACATAGGCGGCCCGGCTTAGCAGCGGCGTGCCCGGTGGGAAATGCTCCCGGTGGGAAAACGTTGGCTCACGGAAGGCGCGAGGACCAGGCCGGATCCGGCGTGCAGCGGCCGTGCGGCAGGCGCATCAGCACGAAGGGGCCCTCGGAGGCCACCACCTCGCCATCGGGCATGGTGCCCACGGTGAGCACGTGGCTGTAGAGGCGGGACTCGTGCCCCGGGCCATGGTCCGCGTAGAGGGGCACGTCGCGGTGGAAGTAGCTGTAGCCGCCCGTCCAGGCCAGGTGGAGCCGCTCCACCTTCAGGCCGCACACGTCCGGGAGCTTGCCGGCGGTGATGAGCAGGCGGTTGACGGGGCCGAAGTCATCCCAGGCGTTCTGCAGGGACTTGGGCCCCGGGTACTGCCCGAGGTCCCGGAAGGTGAGCCCTCCCATGCGGAGGCCGGAGAGGCTCGCCACCGCCACCACCGCCAGCGGCAGGGCGATCCGGACGGGGGAGGGCGGCAGGCGGCGCAGCACCGCGTCCAACCCCACGCCGGCGAGCGCGGCGAACAGGGGCAGCACGGGCAGCAGGAAGCGCAGCTCCTTGTGGGGCTGCAGCGCGTGGAGCAGGTAGAAGGCGGCGGCCACTCCGAGCAGGCCCGGGGCCCTCCGCGCCGCGAGCAGCGCCAGCCCCACCGTCACCAGCGTGACGCCGCCCATGGCCCGGAACAGGACGCGGTTGTAGAAGCTGAAGGGCTCGACGCCGAAGGTGGCGGCCCCGTTCTTCACGACGTTGAAGTCCAGGTACACCAGGGCCGAGTGGAACCAGCGGCCCCAGGTGAGCTTGTCGAGCAGTCCGAAGAGGAAGGCCCACCCGGCGAGCACGGCCAGCGCGTCGCGGACGGCCCGCCAGTCGCGCCGTGCCGCCAGCACCGCCAGCAGGCCCACGCAGAAGACGCCATTCTGCAGGCGCAGCAGCACGGCGAGCCCCAGCAGCGAGGCCCCCACCATCCCCGCCCGGCGCGAGGCCCCCGGTGCGAGCGCCAGTCCCAGTCCTAGCACCACCGGCAGCGCGGAGGCGTTCTCGCTCATGGCCCGGGGGGCGAAGTAGAGCGGCACGGCCGCCACCGCGAAGAGCGAGGCCCCCGCGCTGGCCGCCAGCGGCGAGGCCCCGTATGCCCGGGCCAGCCTCCAACTCCCCCAGGCCGTGGCGGCTCCCACCAGCCCGAAGAAGGCCCTCGTCAGGCCCAGGTACCCCCGCGGCTCCTCCAGGCCCACCAGCGCCGACAGCTTGAACAGGGCGGCCACCAGCCCGGGCAGGGTCCAGTTCCGGGCCCCCTCGAGGAACTCCCACGCCTGCATCCCGTAGCCGAAGACGAGCCGGTGGGCCGGCTCCAGGCTCTGGTAGATCTCATCCGGCCACGCCACGCCGTCATCCGTGAGCGCCAACCACACTCGGAGTGTGGCTCCCACCCCGAGGAGCAGGACGAGGACGGCCCGGGCGAGGAGCCGCTCGGCGGGCGTTTCGGGGGAGGGAGGGGAGGCGGACATGAGGGATCACCACGCAAAAAGTCCGGCGGGGGTGATATTCCACCCTTGCCGATGAACTCAATCCGGGTCTCACAACTCCTCGAGGATCGCGAGTACGATCTCCGGCTCACCCTGGTAGCGGGCGAGCGCGGGGTGCAACGCCGTATCAACTCCTCGCGCATCCAGAAGCCGGGGCTGGCGCTCACGGGCTTCACCGAGCACCTCCACCCTCACCGGGTACAGGTGTTCGGCAACACCGAGGTGTCCTACCTGCGCACGCTCCCCGAGGAGCGGCAGCGCGAGGTGCTGGACTCGCTCTTCCAGGAGGAGCTGGCCTGCGTGGTGGTGACGAAGGACATCGCCCCGCCCCCGGCCCTGCTGGAGGCGTGCGAGAAGGCCGGGCTGACGCTGATGCGCACCCCGCTGCTCTCCAGCCAGTTCATCCAGCAGGTGCAGGCCTTCCTGGAGGAGGCCCTCACCGAGGCCAGCAGCCTGCACGGCGTGTTGATGGACGTGTTCGGCGTGGGCATCCTGCTGCTGGGCAAGAGTGGCATCGGCAAGAGTGAGATCGCCCTGGACCTGGTGATGCGGGGCCACCGGCTGGTGGCGGACGACATCGTGGACGTGACGCGGCGGCGGCCCGGCGTGGTGTACGGCGCGGGCAACCCCGTCATCCGCCACCACATGGAGATCCGCGGCCTGGGCATCATCAACATCAAGGACCTGTTCGGCGTGGCCTCGGTGCGCGAGCGCAAGAAGATCGAGCTCGTCATCGAACTGCACGAGTGGGATCCGCAGCAGGAGTACGACCGGCTGGGCGTGGAGGACCGGTTCATGAACATCGTGGGCGTGGACATCCCTTTGTCGGTGGTGCCGGTGCGCCCCGGCCGCAACATGACCACCATCATCGAGGTGGCCGCGCGCAACCAGTTGCTCAAGCAGCAGGGTCACCACTCGGCGAGGGAGTTCGCCGAGCGGCTCAACCGCGCCATCGCCGAAGGGGCGATGCGCCGCTCCATGGGTGAGGAAGTCGAGTGAACACGGCCCCGGCCAAGCACGTCGTCATCATCTCGGGCATGTCTGGCTCGGGCAAGTCCACCGCCATCCGCGCGCTGGAGGATGTCGGCTTCTTCTGCATCGACAACCTGCCGGTGTTGCTCCTGCCCAAGCTGACGGAGCTGGCCGGAGGCGGGCAGTTCGAGCACCTCGCGCTGGTGGTGGACGCGCGCGAGGGCATCTTCCTGCACGAGGCGCCGCGGGTGCTCGACGAGGTGCGCCGGGCGGGGCACCACGTGGAGGTGCTCTTCCTGGACGCCAGTGACGAGAGCCTCATCCGCCGCTTCAGCGAGACGCGCCGCCGCCACCCGCTGGCGCCCACGGGCAGCGTGTCCGAGGGGATTCAAGCCGAGCGCGAGGCCCTCAAGGATCTGCGCGAGCTGGCCGATCAGGTCATCGACTCGTCGGTGCTCAACGTGCACGACCTGAAGCGCATGGTGCAGGCGCGCTTCAACCCGGAGCCGGCGAGCGGGCCGTCGCTGTCTGTCATGTCCTTCGGCTTCCGGCACGGGGTGCCGCCGCAGGCGGACCTGGTGTTCGACGTGCGCTTCCTGCCCAACCCGTACTTCGTCCCGGAGCTCAAGGGGCTCACGGGGAAGGACCCCCGGGTGGCCTCGTACGTGCTGGACCGCGAGGAGACGCAGCAGTTCGTGGAGAAGGTGGTGGACCTCTGCCGCTTCCTCTTCCCGCGCTACCAGAAGGAGGGCAAGGCGTACCTCACGGTGGCGCTGGGGTGCACGGGGGGCAAGCACCGCTCGGTGGCCATCGCCGAGGAGCTGCGCAAGCGCCTCGTGGGGGACCACCCGCGCGTGCAGCTGTGGGACCGCGACGTCGAGAAGGAGTAGGCGCGCTCCTCTCCCTTTTATTCCGGGGGGTTCCGAGGCGGCTCGCCCCGCGAACCGGCGAGGGGCGCTCCCCAGGCAGGCGATCTCGTTCGGACTCGCATCCGGAGTGCGGGTATGGTTCTTCGCCCCGCCATGTCGCGCTCCGTCCTCGTGCTCGCCGCACTCAGCGTCCTGCTTCTCGGAAGCCTCTCCGCCCACGCCCAGCCCTCCACGGCCGGGGAAGGGCGGCGCCTGGAAGCCGTGCGCGTGGAGCAGGGCCCGCGCGTGGATGGCGTGCTGGATGACGAAATCTGGCGCCGCATCCCCTTCACCAGCGACTTCACGCAGAAGGAGCCCGAGCAGGGCAAGCCGTCCACGCTGCGCACCGAGGTGGCCTTCGTCTACGACGCCGAGGCCCTCTACGTGGGCGCGCGCATGGCCAGCGACAAGCCCGAGGACATCGAGACGGTGATGACCCGGCGCGACGAGAGCGGCTCGGCCGAGCGCCTCATCATCTCGCTGGACACGTACCGGGACCGGCGCACCGCCTACAGCTTCGCCGTCACCGCCGCCGGGGTGCGCGTGGACTGGTACCACCCGCAGGACCACGAGTACGTCCGCGACTCCTCCTACAGCCCCGTCTGGGAGGCCCGCACCACGCAGACGTCCGAGGGCTGGGTGGCAGAGCTGCGCATCCCCTTCTCGCAGCTGCGCTTCAACGCCGCCGAGCAGCAGGTGTGGGGCCTCAACATCAACCGCTACATGCCCCGCCGCAACGAGGACACCTTCTGGGTGGTGGTGCCGCGCGACGTCACCGGCTGGTCCTCCCACTTCGGCGAGCTCACCGGCATCCGCGGCGTGGCGCCCTCGCGCCGCATCGAGGTGGTGCCCTACCTCGCCGGGGACCTCCAGGCCTTCTCGGGGGCCAACCCGCGCGTCGGCACGCCCTTCGAGAGCCGCGCCCCGTACTCGGGCCGCGCGGGCCTGGACGCGAAGATTGGCCTCGGGCCCAACCTCACCCTGGACGCCACGGTGAACCCGGACTTCGGGCAGGTGGACGCGGACCCGGCCCAGGTGAACCTCACCGCCTTCGAGATCTTCCTCCAGGAGCGCCGCCCCTTCTTCACCGAGGGCAGCCAGCTCCTCAACAACAGCAGCGGCTACGGGCCCGCCTACTTCTACTCGCGCCGCGTGGGAGGCTCGCCGCGGCTCTCCGCGTCCGCGGACTTCGTCGAGTCCCCCCGCGCCAGCACCATCTGGGGCGCGGCGAAGCTCACCGGGCGGCTGTCCTCGGGCCTGTCGCTGGGCGCCCTGGGGGCCTTCACCGGCGACGCCTTCGCGGACACCTATGACTTCTCCTCCGGGGTGCAGGACCGGGTGAAGCTGGACTCGCGCACCGGCTTCGGCGTGCTGCGCGCGCAGCAGGAGCTGGGCCCCGGCGGCTCGGTGGTGGGGGCCACCGCCACCACGATGTACCGGCACATCGGCCGGGGGCAGGGCCTCACGTGGCTGCTGACCCGCGAGGCGTACTCGGGAGGCGCGGACTTCCGGCTGCGCGTGGGCAGCGAGTACTTCGTCTCCGGCTACGCGGGCGGCAGCCTGGTGCGCGGAGACGCCGCCGCCATCACCCGGCTCCAGGAGTCCAGCGCCCGCTTCTTCCAGCGGCCGGACCAGTCCTACGTGCGCGTGGACCCCGAGGCCACCGCGCTGTCCGGCTACACGCTCGGCGCCAAGGTGGAGCGGGTGAGCGGTGAGCACTGGCTGTGGAACGCCAGCGCCAACGCGCTCTCCCCGGGCTTCGAGCTCAATGACGTGGGCCGGCTCAACACCGCGGACGACCTCGACGCCCGCCTGGGCCTGACGTACCGCGAGACGAACCCGGGCCGCCTGCTGCGCAACTGGCAGCTGGGCCTGGCCGCCGCCTCCAACTGGAACTATGGCCTCACGCGCCAGTCCAGCGAGCTGGTGCTGACCGGCGCGGCCACCTTCCCCAACTTCTGGGCGGGCGAGTTCCGGGTGACGTACCTGCCGCGGGCCTTGTCGGACTCGCTCACCCGGGGCGGGCCGCTCATGCGGACGGCGCAGGGCGTGGACGGGGAGATCTCCCTCGAGAACAGCTTCAATGACACCACGCGTTGGAACGTGACCGGCGCGCTCTGGTCCTTCGAGCAGGGCAGCCACGGCGGCTTCGTGTCGGCCGGGCTCACCCTGCAGCCCCACCGGCGCCTGCGCCTGGGCCTCGAGCCCGCCGTCTTCCTCTACACCGACGGCATGCAGTACGTGGACACGCTGGAGGGAGGCGGCCCCGGGACGTTCGGCAAGCGCTACGTCTTCGGCTCCGTGCAGCGCCGCGAGGTGGCGCTGCGGCTGCGCGCCAACCTCTTCCTCTCCCCGGACCTGAGCATCGAGGCCTACGCCGAGCCCTTCGCCTCCAGTGGCTCCTTCAGCGGCTTCGGCGAGCTGGAGCGGGCCGGGGGCACCCTGCGCCGCTACGGCTCCTTCTCGCGCTCGGCCGACGGGGGCGTGGAGCTGGTGGACGGCGACGCCTCGCTCCGCCTGGACGACCCCGACTTCAACCTGCGCTCCTTCCGCAGCAACGTGGTGCTGCGCTGGGAGTGGCGGCTCGGCAGCACGCTCTTCCTCGTGTGGCAGCAGGACCGCTCCACCCCCTCGGCCCGGACCGACCCGCTGTCTCCCCGGTTCCTCGGTGATGCGCTCACTTCACCCGGTGGGCACACCTTTGCCCTCAAGCTGAGCTGGTGGTTCCCCGCCGGCTGACTCCTCCCTCTCCCGCCAGGTGAGGGCCGGGTGAGCGTTGCCCCCCTGCGCGCTCACACGCCCTCCCACGCATCTCCCTCTAGAGGGGGGGCGTCCCTGCCTCCTCGTCTGGCAGCCGACAGGGGCTCGTCCGAAAGACGGTGAAATTGCGGGCGGGGGACCGGAAGCTGACTTACCTTCCTTCAGGAAGGGAAGGTGGGCGGGAGTGGGGTGGTGGCTTGGGTGCCAACGGAAACTTTCGGTGGGGGTTGCGCATCGCACCATTCAGGCGTAGTCAGGTCCAGCCCTGGGGGGGCTGGTGAGAGGTGATCATGGTCGGCCTCGTAGTGGCATCGCACGGACGTCTGGCGGACGAGCTGGTAGCGACCGCTGAGCAGATCGTGGGCAAGCTGCCCGCGGTGGCGACCTGCAACATCGAGCCTGGAACCTCCGTCGAGGATCTCCGGGCGAAGATGCGGCAGGCGGTGGCCGAGTTGGACCAGGGCGATGGCGTCATCGTCATGGCCGACCTTTTCGGCGGCACTCCGTGCAAGGAGTCGCTGATGATGTGCTCGGAGCGCTGCCAGTCGGGCAAGCTGGAGGTGCTCGCGGGCGTGAACCTCCCCATGCTCCTCAAGGCCAACTCCCTGCGCTCCGAGGACCTGCCGCTGGCGGAGATGGCCAGCCAGCTGGCGTCCTACGGACAGCGCAACATCACCTGTGCTTCAGCCCTGTTGCGCGAGGCCCAGCAGCGTCAGGCGCAACCGGCCGTGCCGCGAACTTGACGGCCCCCCGAGGGTGGGCGATTCGAGACTGCTGTGATCTCCCTGGTCCGCGTCGACAACCGCCTCATTCATGGACAGGTCGTCGAGGCCTGGCTCCCGCATTTGAAGGTCTCGCGCGTCGTCGTCGCTGACGACGAGGCGGCCAGCAGCCCGTTGGTGCGCGCCGCCATGGCCCTGGCGGTACAGAGCGCCATCGAGGTGCAGATCTTCCCGCTGGCGCAGGTGGACTTCGCCGGCATCTCCAAGGACTCCATCAAGACGCTGGTGCTGCTGCGGGACGTGGCGGCGGTGCCCTTCGCCCTGGCGCACGGGCTGAAGGTGGAGCAGCTCAACCTGGGCAACGTGCACTTTGGGACGGGCCGGCGGCAGGTGTCGCCCTCCGTCTTCCTCGCCGAGTCGGAGCTGCAGGCGCTGCAGCGGCTGGCGGAGGAGGGCGTGAAGGTGGAGGCGCGGGCGGTGCCGGCGGAGAAGCCGGTGGAGCTGGCGGACCTCAAAGAGCGGTGGGGAAAGGCGGGATGAGGCCGTGAGCGTGGGCTGGACCCAGGTCGCGCTCGCCGGCGTCTGGGGCGGCCTCGTCGCGGTGGAGCGCAAGGCCTTCCTGCAGGCCATGTTCTCCCGCCCGCTGGTGGCGGCCACCGCCATGGGGCTGCTGCTCAACGACGTGCCCTCGGGGCTCTTCATCGGCATGCTGCTGGAGCTCTTCCACCTGGGCACGGCCAACCTGGGCGCCTCGCTGCCGGACAACGACACGCTGTCGGCCACCGGCACCTCCGCCGCCGCGGCCACCATGGCCGCCGCCACCGGCGCGGGCTCCACGCCGGCCCTCTGGTCCATCGCCATCCTCCTCTTCATCGGGCTGGCGCGGGTGGGCCTCTTGGTGGACCGGGTGTTGGAGCGCTACTCGTCGCGCCTGGCGCGCAAGGCCATGGCCTCGGCCGAGGCCGGCCAGCTCACCCGGGCCATGCAGCAGAACCTCTGGGGCATGTGGCCGCACTTCGCCCTCTTCGGGGCCATTACCGCCGCGTGCGCGCTGGCGGGCTTCTTCCTCGGGCCCTTGCTGGAGCGGCTGCCGCTGCCGCTGCTGCGGGGCCTGGCGTGGGCCTACCCGGCCATGGCCTCGGTGGCGGCCTCCATCGCCGCGCGGGGCAGCCATGCCCGGCGGGCGCCCCTCTTCGCGGGCCTGGGCGCCGGCCTCGTCACCCTGGCCGTGCTCCTCGTCCTGCTCCGGGGGGGCCCGTGAGCGCCGTCAGCCCGCCCCTCACCCGCGGAGTGCTGCTGCGCGTCTTCCTGCGCTCGCTCTTCCTGCAGGCCTCGTGGAACCCCCAGGGCATGCAGAACCTGGGGCTGGCCTACGCCATCTACCCGGCGCTGGAGCGGCTCTACCCGGAGAAGCAGGCCCTCGAGGAGGCGGTGCGCCGGCACCTCGTCTTCTTCAACACCCACCCGTACGTGGCGGCGGCCATCGTGGGCGGCGTGCTCTACCACGAGCAGCGCATCGCCCGGGGCGAGGAGCCGCCGGACCGGGTGGTGGCCTTCAAGGCGGCCCTCATGGGCCCGCTGGCGGCGCTGGGGGATGGCTTCTTCTGGCTGTCACTCAAACCGGCCACCGGGGCGGTGTGCGCGGCGCTGGTGCCCATCCTGGCGGCGTGGGCGGCGGTGCTCTTCCTCGTCCTCTACAACCTCGTCCACCTGACGCTCCGGGCCCGGTTGTACTTGCTGGGATTGTCGTTGGGGGACAGGCTGGTGGAGGCGGTGGCGAGGGCCAATCTCCCCACCCGGGGAGCGAAGCTGCGGGCGGTGGCGGCGGCGTGCGCGGGCGGACTGGCGGCCTGGCTGGCCGTCACCTTCGGGGCCAACGCGGGGGGCCGCTTCGCGCCCCTGCTGTCCGCGGGCTGCCTGGCCCTGGGGGTGGTGTCCTACCTGCTGGTCGCCCGGCGGGTTCCGAACTACGTGGTGCTCTACCTCGCCGCCGGGCTGGCCTGTGTGGCGGGGGCTTTTTTGTAGAAGAAGAGGAGAACAGGGACTGGCAATGTCGAGCGTGGCCGAAGGGACATTCGAGATCATCAACGCCCTGGGGTTGCATGCCCGGGCGGCGGCGCAGCTGGTCCAGGTGGCCAACCGCTACAAGAGCGAGGTGACGCTCCTGTGCGAGGGCCAGAAAGCCAACGCCAAGTCCATCATGGGCGTGCTGATGCTGGCGGCGGCGCAGGGCATGGAAGTGACGGTGACGTGCAAGGGAGACGACGCCGAGGCGTGTCTCCAGGACATCCAGAAGCTCATCGCCAACAGGTTCGGCGAGTCGCAGTGAAGCCACACGCGCGGCGAGCCGCCGCAGACGAAGAAGGGACCGTGAGCAGCCAGGCCACCCCCACGTTGAGTCTGAAGGGCATCGGCGCCTCTCCGGGCGTGGCGGTGGGCCACGCCTACATCCTGGACCGCAAGCGGGTGCGCACCCCCAAGCTGCGGCTGGCCGAGGCCGAGGTCGACCCCGAGCGCATGCGCATGAAGACGGCCCTGGAGCTGTCCGACCGCCAGCTCTCCGAGCTCAAGGAGCAGATAACGCGCTCCGAGGGTCCCGAGCACGGCCTCATCATCGAGGCGCACCGGTTGATGCTCCACGACCCGATGTTCGTGGACGAGGTGAACCGGCTGATTGTCGAGGACCGCATCAACGCGGAGTGGGCGGTGCGGCGGGTGGCGCGCAAGCTCAAGCACCTCTTCGACAACATCCCGGACGAGTACTTCCGGGAGCGGCGCTCGGACGTGGAGTACGTGGCGGACCGGGTGGTGCGCAACCTGATGGGGCAGGTGGTGGACGAGGAGGTGTCGCTGCCGGACCACGCGGTGGTGGTGGCGCACGACCTGTCGCCCGCGGACACGGCGATGATGGCGCGCAGCGGGAGGGTGGCGGGCTTCGTCACGGACCTGGGCGGCCAGACGAGCCACACGGCGATTGTGGCGCGCGCCCGCTCGACGCCCGCGGTGGTGGGGGCGGGAAGGGCCAGCGAGCAGATCTCTCCGGGAGACCTGGTGGCGCTGGATGGCTCGCGCGGCCTCATCCTCGTCAACCCCACGGAGGAACAGCTGGCGCTCTTCCACGAGACGATGCGCCGCCACGCGGAGATGGAGGCCCGGGCACTGGAGGCCAAGGACCTGCCGGCGCAGAGCACGGATGGCTACCGCATCCGGCTGGTGGGCAACATCGAGTTCCCGGAGGAGATCTCCTCCCTGCTGGCGCACGGGGCGGAGGGCATTGGCCTGTACCGCACCGAGTTCATGTTCCTGGACCGCAAGAGCCCGCCGACGGAGGAGGAGCAGTACCGGGCCTACCGGCAGGTGCTGGAGGCGATGGGCGGCCGGCCCGTCACCATCCGCACGCTGGACCTGGGCGGGGACAAGGTGCCGGGGAAGACGAAGCACGAGAAGGAGCCCAACCCGGCCATGGGGCTGCGGGCCATCCGCTACTGCCTGGCCAACCGGGAGCTGTTCCGGGTGCAGCTGCGCGCGCTGCTGCGGGCGAGCGTGCACGGGAACATGCGGATGATGTTCCCGCTCATCTGCGGGATGAGCGAGCTGCGCGAGGCCCGGAGCGAGCTGGAGGCCTGCCGCACGGAGCTGGGGCGCGCGGGCGTGCCGCTCGGCAAGCGCTTCCAGGTGGGCATCATGGTGGAGACGCCGAGCGCGGCCCTCATCGCCGACCGGCTGGCGCAGGAGGCGGACTTCTTCTCGGTGGGGACGAACGACCTCATCCAGTACTCGCTGGCCATCGACCGGCAGAACCGGGACGTGGCGTACCTGTACAAGCCCCTGCACCTGTCGGTGCTGCGCTCGCTGAAGAACATCGTGTCGGCGGCCAAGGGCGCGGGCATCCCGGTGGCCATGTGCGGCGAGATGGCGGGCGACCCCATCTACGCGCTGGTGCTGCTGGCGCTCGGCTTCGACGAGCTGTCGATGACGGCGGGGCAGATTCCCACGGTGAAGGGCATCATCCGGGAGTCCAGCCGCGCCGATGCGCAGCAGCTGCTCGAGACGGCGATGGAGCTGACGACGGCGGAGGAGATCGAACGCTTCATCCGCACGGAGATGGACCGGCGCCTGGGCGAGCAGCCGTGAGCCCGTGAGAGGCCCCTCTCCCTTTGGGAGAGGGCTGGGGTGAGGGTCTGCCTACTTCAGGAGCTTGCCCGGGTCCGGAGTGTCCTCCGTGGGCTCCAGGGAGGACAGGTCGCGATCGGCGACGAGCCCGTACTTCTTCCGGAAGCGGCGGATGGCGCGCTCGAGGAAGCGCAGGCCGACGAGGCAGAAGAGGGCGAGCCCCACGGTGGCGACGGCGAGCAGGGGGACACCCATCCCGACGGCGAGGCCCACGGAGGCGGTGAGCCACAGGTTGGCGGCGGTGGTGAGGCCCCGGACGCTGGTGCCATGGCGGAGGATGGCGCCACCGCCGAGGAAGCCGATGCCGACGACGACCTGGCTGGCGATGCGGGTGATGTCGGCCCGGACTTCCTGGTGCGTCTCGGCGCCGAGCGGCTGCTCGGCGAAGAGGCTGGTGAGGGTGAAGAGACAGGAGCCGAGGCAGACGAGGATGTGCGTGCGCAGCCCCGCGCCCTGCCCGCGCAGCTCGCGCTCGAAGCCGAGCGCGAACCCGAGCCCGAAGGAGATGCCGAGCCGGAGGAGGGCGGTGCTCTGGTCCACCATGGGCGGTTATTCTCCGAGCTCGATCTTCTCGACGACGTCCTCGTCATTGAGGGTGGGGCGGGGGAGGGTGTCGAGGGTGGCGCTGAGGAGGCGGAAGGTGGGGCCGACGTAGGGGGCGACCTCGGAGCCGAGCTCGCTGGAGTACTGGACGGTGAGTTCCTTGTAGCGCTCGTCCTCGGAGGGCCAGCTTCCGGCGGCCTCGGCGGCCCAGACCTCCTGGCCGTCGCGGCAGCGGAGCAGCTGGGCCTTCACGGCGGCCTCCACGCCGCTGGTGGAGCGCTTCACGTCGGGGGAGAGCCAGAGGATGCCCTCGATGCCCTCGACGCACAGGCCCTTGTGGGAGGTGTCCTCGGGGTTGCCGGCGAGGGCGATGTTGGCCTTGGCGATGAAGTCGCGGTTCTGGTTGACGTAGCGGCGGGCGATGAGGCTCCACAACTCGCCGACTTCCTGCTTGCCGTCGGGGAGCGGCTGGGTGACCACGGCCAGACGCTTGACCTGGGTCTTGTCCACGGTCTCGTAGTCGGGGCGGACGCGGCTGCTCTTCACGGTGGCACAGCCGGCGAGCAGCACGAGTCCCAGAACGAGCGCGAGTCGGTTCATCGTCGATTTCCTCTCCGGCCCTGCTCCCGGCACGGGAGAGGGGCGCCCGTTTCTACACCACTCTCACCCCACCGCCATCACGACGAGCCGGGACAGTCCGTAGACGAGCACGGCCATGAGCGCCGAGGCGGGGATGGTGAACACCCACGCCCAGATGATGCGGCCGGCCGTGCCCCACTTCACCGCGCGCCAGCCCTTCGTCGAGCCCACGCCCGTGATGGCGCCCGTGATGGTGTGCGTCGTGGACACCGGGATGCCCAGCTTCGCCAGCGCGATGATGGTGACGCCTCCGCCCGTCTCCGCCGCGAAGCCGCCAATGGGCGCCAGCTTCGTGAGGCTGTGTCCCATCGTCTTCACGATGCGCCACCCTCCGAAGAAGGTGCCCAGCGCGATGGCCGCGTGGCACGAGATGATCATCCACCAGTCGATGTGGAAGGGCCGGTCCTTCCAGATGGTGCCGAACAGCACCACCGCGATGATGCCCATCACCTTCTGCGCGTCATTCGTGCCGTGGCTGTAGGAGAAGATGGCCGACGACACGAGCTGCAGCCGCCGGAACCACGTGTCCACCTTCAGCGGCGTCTGCTTGTGCACCGTCCACGTGCTCGCCACCATCAGCGCCGTGCCCAGCACCATGCCGATGAGCGGCGAGAGCACGATGAAGGCCGCGATCTTCGCGATGCCCGAGCCCACCAGCCCCGCCATCCCGAGCACCGGCAGCGTGGCTCCAATCATTCCTCCCGCCAGCGCGTGCGAGGACGAGGACGGCAGGCCCCACCACCACGTCAGCAGGTTCCACGCGATGGCTCCCATCAGCGAGGAGAAGATGACCAGCAGCACCGCCTGCGGGCCCGCCGCCCGCAGCATCTCGAAGTCGATGATGCCCTTGCCCATGGTGTTGGCCACCTTCACCCCGCCGCCAAACGCCGCGATGAAGTTGAAGAAGGCCGCCCACGCCACCGCCAGGTTCGGCGACAGCACCCGCGTGGACACCACCGTGGCGATGGAATTGGCCGCGTCGTGAAAGCCGTTGATGAAGTCGAAGACGAGCGCGACCGCGACGATGAGGACAACCGCCGTGAGCAGCATTACGAGTGCTCCAGGACCACGCCTTCGATGACGTTCGCCACTCCCTGACACTTGTCCGTGGCCGTCTCGATGAGGTCGTAGATCTCCTTCCACTTGATGATCGTCAGCGGGTCCGCGCCGCTCTTGAAGAGCCGGCCCAGGCCCGCGCGCAGCACCTCGTCCGCCTGCGTCTCCAGCCGCTTGATCTCCTTGCAGCCGGCGAGGATCTGCTCGGGCTTCTTGATGAGCCGCAGCGCCGCCACCACCTCCTGCACCTTCTCGGCGCTGAGCACCAGCAGCCGCGCCAGCTCGGTGGCGTCCGGCAGGGTCGTCTGGATCTCGTAGTAGTGGATCCGCGCCGCCGCGGCGTTGGTCAGGTCCAGCACGTCGTCGATGCGCCCCAGCAGCGTGTGGATCTGCGCCCGGTCGAACGGGGTGATGAACTGCTTGTGCAGCCGGTTGAAGGCGGTGTGCGTCACCTCGTCGCCCTTGTGCTCAATGTCCTTCAGGGCCTGCACCCGGGCGCCCACGTCCCGGAAGTCGCTCAGCAGGGTGTGCAGCATGCGGGCGCCTTCCACCGTGACAGCACACTGGGCATCGAAGTCGTCGAAGAACTCATCCGACTTGGGCATCAGCTTCTCGAGCATCGCGCTTCTCCTGGGCCGGACTCGACGCGTCCAGTCACCCATCCGTTGCGAGGGCGTGACTACAACACCTGCGCATAAGTACCAGCATGAAAGATGAGTGGGAGCTTCAGGGAGTTCGTAGCAGCGCTGTGACACGCGCCACCACCTCCTGAACCTTGAAGGGCTTGAGGATGACCTCCGCCCCCGGGAGGCGGGCGTGGGCATCCGGACGGGCGGAGATCACCAGGACGCGCAGGGGGCGCGTGGCCGGGCCGGCCCGGAGCTGGCGGTACAGCTCCGCTCCATCCATGTCGGGCAACATCAGATCCAACAGGACCAGGTCCGGGAGGGCCTCGTGCACCCGCGCCAGGGCTTCCGCTCCCGTATGCGCCTGGGTGGTGGTGAAGCCGGCCCGCCCGAGGTTGTACGCCAACAGCCCCGCCAGGTCCGGCTCGTCATCGACGATCAGGATGTGCGGCATGCGCGGACTGTAGGTGCCCGCGGTTCACGCGCTCGTGACACTTCTGTGACACCTGGGGCGGAGCCGCACTCGCCGCCCGGGTCACCGAGCCGCCGCGTCCGGCGGCTCCGCGAGCGATCAGACCTTGTAGATGAGGTCCATGTACTTCTTGAGCAGATCGCTCAAGAGCCCGCGGAAGGGCACGGTGCCCGCCATGCCGTAGACGGGCGCCATGGTGCCCTTCTCCTCCGGGTGGGCGCGCACGTGCTCGACGCCGGCCTTCAGGTCCTCGAGGAAGCGCTCGGCCACGCCGGGCTGCGTGTGCCGCTGGGTGACGCACAGGTGCACCGCGGCCGGCTTGTGCAGCCCGTTGAGGCTCCAGCCCTTCTCGCCCATGTGCTCCATCACCTTGTAGATGTTCACGTCGTCCGAGCCGAAGGCGATGACGAAGAGCGGCTCTCCGAGCACGTGCAGGCCCGGGATGGCGCGGATGCCCCGCTTGAGGGTGTCCGCCGTCTCCAGGATGCGGCGGGTGGCGTCCAGGTAGCCCTCCTCACCGGTGGCCACGAGCGAGGCCCAGGCGGCCGCGATGAGCGCCCCGGGCCGGCTGCCGGAGAAGGTGGGGGAGAAGTAGATGCCGCCGGGCCACTCGGTGGCGGTGAAGTACTGGTACGAGCGCAGCGCGGTGCCCCGGTACAGCACCACGGACGTGCCCTTGGCCGCGTAGCCGAACTTGTGCGTGTCCGCGGACATGGTCGTCACCCCGGGCAGCCGGAAGTCGAACTCCGGCACCGGGTAGCCCAGCTTGCGCGCCCACGGCAGCACGAAGCCGCCCAGGCACGCGTCGGTGTGGAAGCCGATGCCCCGCTTGCGCGCCAGCTCCGACAGCTCCTCGATGGGATCGATCACCCCATGCGGGAACCCCGGCGCCGAGCCGATGAGCACGATGGTGTTGCGGGTGATGGCCTTGCGCGTGGCCTTCACGTCCGCGCGGTAGTCCGGCCCCACCGGCACGCGCACCATCTTGATGCCGAAGTAGTGCGCGGCCTTGTCGAAGGCCGGGTGCGCGCTCGAGGGCGCCACCATCTCGGGATGGGTGATGCCCTTCGTGTCGCGAGCCCAATCCCGGTACGTCTTCATCGCGAGCATGATGCTCTCGGTGCCACCGGAGGAGAGCGCGCCGCAGATGTGCTCGTCCGGCGCCCGGCCCGCGTTGGCCTCGGCGGCGCCGAGCATGTGGGCCGTCATGGCCACCACCTCGGCCTCGAACTTGGTGGCGCTCGGCCACAGGTCCGCGTGCAGCGGGTTGGCCTGCGAGTTGATCGCATACACGCGGTTGAGGAAGTCGATGTGGCTGGAGTCCCCGTGGTACACGGCGCCCGACACGTAGCCGTCCTTCCAGCGGTCCTCCTCCTTCGCGCGCATCTCCTCCATCTGCTCGAGCACCTCCTCGTGCGAGAGGCCCTTGGCGGGCAGCGCTTCGAAGGTGGGCGTCTGGCCGCGGTAGGGCTTCAGTCCGCCCTCCAGGTCGGCCAGCATCGAGTCCGTCTCCTTCTCCAGCCGGTCTCGCAGCAGGGGGATGTTCTTGAGGTACCGCTCCGCCGCCGACAGCAGGCGGGGAGGGACGCGGTTGAGGAGGTTCGTTCCGAGCTCGGGTAGATCCATGGGTTGCAGTGCTCCCGTGTTCGACTCAGGCGCTCCGGGCGCGGTTGAGCCGCGCGAAGATGGCCTTGTTGGACTTGTAGAGGTTCACGAATTCGCCGAAGAGCTCGTCATAGAGCCCGCGATTCTGGGGGTTGGGCTCGAAGGTGTTCGCCACGGGAACGAGCGAGGGAATCTCGTCCACCGTGAGGTGTCCGAGCGCCAGGGCCGCCTGGAAGGCCGCGCCGCGCGCGTTGGCGAGCACGGGCTCGTCCACCTGTTGGATGCGCCGGTCCAGCACGTCGGCCATGATCTGACACCACAGCCGGGAGCGCGCTCCGCCGCCAATGATGCGGAGCGAGTCCAGCCTGCGGCCAACGAACTTCTCCACGTAGGTGAAGAGCCAGCGCGAGTTGTAGGCCACGCCCTCGAGCACGGCGCGCACCATGTGTCCGCGCGTCGTCTTGAGGGACTGGTTGAAGAAGCCGCCGCGCAGGTACTGGTCATCCACGGGGCTGCGCTCGCCGTTGAGCCAGGGCATGAAGATGAGCTGGTCGCTGCCCGCGGGGACACTCGCGGCCGCCTTCTCGAGCACCTGGTAGAGGTCCGCCGGGGCCTGGCCCGGGTCTCCAGTGTTGCCGTGGCGGGCGAGCTCCTCGTGGCCGAAGAGGATGTTGTCCTTGAGGAAGGACAGACAGAGGCCGGCGGACTCCTGCTCGTTGGTGAGGATGTAGCGGCCCGGGAGCGCCGAGGGCAGGGTGCCCATCTGGTGGAAGACGTCCGTCTTCTTGAAGGGCAGGTGGGCGGCGATCCACGAGGACGTGCCGACGCACAGGTGGGGCTCGAAATCGCGCACCGCCCCCGAGCCCACGGCGGCGGCGAGGATGTCCGGAGCGCCGGTGATGACCTGGACCTTCTCGCTCAATCCCAGGGCGCGGGCGGCCTCGGGTTGCAGCGGGCCGAGCACGCTGGCGGCGGGCACCAGGTCGGGCAGCTTCTCGCGCGGCAGGCCCGCGAGCTGGAGCAGCTGCTCGGCGTAGTGGATGCGCTGGAGGTCCCGGTTGTCGGTGACCCAGTGCAGGGTGATGGTGTCGAAGGAGGAGGCGAAGCGGCCGCTCAACCGCAGGTTGAGCCAGTCCTTGGGCTCCAGGAACTTGTAGGTGTCGCGGTAGAGCTGGGGGTGCTCGCTCTTCAGATAGAGGATGTGGCCGAACGGGTCCTTCCCCGAGAGGGTAGGCGCGCCGCCGGTCAACCGCACCCAGGTAAGCAGGCGGGCGAGGCCGAAGCCCTCGACGGGCATGAAGCCGTGGGCGGCGCGACGCACGTGGGGAGCGCCACGCGAGTCCATCCAGATGATGGCGGGATGCAGGGGCTTGCCGCGCTCGTCCACGGCGACGGTGCCGGACCACTGGGAGCTGATGTTGATGCCGACGATGTCGTCCGCGGAGACGACTCCCTTGCCGAGCAGGCGGCGGGTGGCGCGGACGATGGCGGACCACCATGCCTCGGGGTCCTGCTCGGCGCCCCCGTCGGGCAGCAGCTGGACCGCCTGGGGCTCTACCTCTCCGCCGACGATGGAGCCGCGGAGGGTGACGGCCGCCAGCTTCACGGCCGAGGTCCCGAGGTCGATGGCGAGGATGCAGGGGTTCCCGGAAGTAGGCACCCCGCAAATGTAACGAGCCCGGGCCGGGAAGGGACATTTCGCGTCTCCTTCCCCGGAGCCCGGGCTCTTTCTCACTTCACGAGACCCGGTACTTTCCGGGCCCCTGTCTCAGCGGGAGTGCTTCAGGCCGCCTCGGACTCGTCGTCCTTGGAGGGCGACGGGGAAGGCGTATGCGCCACGCCGTCCTGCACCTTGCGCGGCAGCCGATCCCACATCACCTGCATCACGGCGGCGAGCACCGTGAAGGACACCACCAGCGTGGTGATGAGGCCGATGCACGCCACGAGGCCCATGGACTTCAGGCCGTTGTGGCTGGCGATCAGGAGAGCGGCGAAGCCCGCGGCCGTCGTCAGCGTGGACGAGGCGACCGCCGCGCCCACGCTGCGCAGCGCCACCACGGGCGAGGTGCCCTCCAGGAAGCGGTGCAGCAGGTAGAGGCCGTGACTCACGCCGAAGCCCAGCAGGATGGGCAGGATGATGATGTTCATGAAGTTCAGGTGCAGATCGAACATCGTCATCAGGCCGAGCATCATCGCCAGACCCACCGTGAGCGGGATGACGGAGGCCAGCGCCAGCTTCACGTTGCGGAAGTCCAGGTAGTGCATGACGAGGATCCACAGCGTCACCAGCATCACGGTGAGCTGGCCGTCGCCGAGCACGATGCGCGCCAGCCGCGCGAAGAGCTGGGCCGCGCCCGCCGCGCGGCGCACCTGGGCCTCGGCGATGACGTGGCCCTGCGCATCCTTCACCTCGGGGGTGGGGATGTTGTTCGTCTGGTCCACGAACGTGAGCATCTTCTTGCCGTCCCACAGGTCCACGCTCGGGTAGATGAACGTCAGGTAGCCGTGGTTCTCCGGCTTCGTCTCCGGCAGGTGGCGGAACTGCGAGGCGTAGATCTCCGGCACCCCGTGCACGTCATAGGGCCGGGCCTCCAGCATCTTCTTGAAGAGGGCCGCCTTCTCCTGCGCCTCCGGAGGCAGCGCCGCCACGTCGATGTCCTTCAGCTCCTCCTGCCACTCCTGGAGGATTTTGGCGTTGGCCGCGGCGCGCTCCGGGGGTGGCACGAAGGTGTAGATGCTCACCACCTGATCGATGGCCGAGTACTTCGTCTTGCGCTTCTCCGGATCCTCGAGCTCGTCGTAGATGGCCTTCGCCTCCTCCAGCGTCTTGCTGTAGACGGCGATGGGATCGGCGGACATGTCGAAGCGCTGGCTGATCTCATCCTGCAGCTTCACCGACGACTGGCCCTCGGGGATGAGGGCGCGGCTGTTGTAGTTGAAGCGGATGCCGGCCTTGATGCGGTCCGCGAAGGAGGCGGGCTTGTCCGTGGGCACGTCCACGTCGCTCCACGGGACGGCGAAGAAGCACAGGATGGCCACGATGACGGTGCTGACGCCGAGCATCAGGCCCGGCTTGGGGATGCGCAGCTCCTTGCCCGTGGTGGCGCTCTGGGTGGCCGGCGGCTTCATCTCGCCGATGAGCTTCTTGGGCAGCTCGGGGTTGATGCGGCCGGCGATCGCCAGCAGCGCCGGGCTCCAGGCGAAGAGCAGCACGCCGATGATGAAGGTGCCGCAGCCGGCCAGGAAGCCGAACTGGCTGAAGCCGCGGAACTCGCTGACCATCAGCACGAAGAACGAGCCCGACGTCACCACCGCGGACACCAGCGCCGGCCGGCCCGCGTTCACGATCGCGTCCTGGATGGCCTGGTCATACGGCTTGCCCTGGCCCAGCTCCAGCCGCGTGCGGAAGATGAAGTGCAGGCCGTAGTCGATGCCGAACCCCAGCAGCAGCGCGCCCAGGATACTGGTGATCATGTTGAGCTCGCCCACGGTGAGGTAGGTGAAGCCCATGGTGATGATGGTGCCAATCACCGTGCCGATGGACACGATGAGCGTGGGCACGATCTTCCGGAAGGCCAGGATGGTGATGAAGAAGATGGCCGCGAACGCCAGCAGCGACACCGGCTCGAGCGACTCCTCGATGGCGTACGAGTCATCCACCGCCGTCTTGTAGGAGCCGGTGAAGCCGTAGGCCACCAGCGTCTTGTCGCCCATCTTGTCGTAGTCCTCGACGAGCTGCACGCCGCCGGACTTCTCGCTCTGGGAGTAGGCCGCCAGGTCCTTGCGCAGCTTCTCCACGTAGACCTTCGTCTTGCCGAGCTGGTTGGAGTCCCACATCGGCTTGATGAGGATGAGCATCATCTTCCGGTCCTTGGAGATGTAGTAGTCATCCCGGATGCTCTTCTTGCCGACGCTGCTGTACTTGTCGACGAGGTCCTGCATCTCGAGCTTCACCGGCTCGGTCTTCTGGATCTCGATGAAGAAGGGGTTGTTGCGGCGCAGCTGATCCTTGAGGTACGCCATGATGCGGCGCTTGCCCTCGGCCAGGTCCTCCGTCTTGATGAAGAGGCCCATCTGCTGCTGCACGAACTCGACGGGCACCTTGTAGGTGATGAAGCGGACGTTCTCCTTGTCCGCGTTCAGCCCGGCCGCGATGTCGTCGGCGACCTTCTTGAGCGTGGCCTCGTCCTCGCCGCGCAGGCCCATGATGAGGTAGCCGCTGCCACCCACCATGTCGATGACGCGCTTGACGTCCTTCACCTCGGGCAGGTCCTGCGAGATGAGGTCGAGCTGGTTGGAATTGATGGTCAGCTTCGTGGTTCCCCACAATGCCGCGCCGGTCAGCGCGAGGATCGCGAGGATGACGAGCCCGGGCCTGCGCACCATCAATCTGGCGTAGGCGAGAGCAAAGCGGGGCGTCTTGTGGGTCGAGTCACTCATGCGGTCGCGGACCCTACCGGAGAACCGCCCTGTTCAGAAGCACGGTGAGAACCCTCGGCTGCCCGGCTGCTGCGACTCCCTCTCCCTCTGGGAGAGGGGTGGGGTGACGGTCAAAATATTCCCCGGTTTTTCGAGTCCGGGATTTCAACCAGGGTGGACTCAGGCCCTGGGGGGCAACAGGAAGGCGCGGGGCTCTCGCAGGAAGCGCGCGCTCATCAGCCGCACCAGCCGCACCACGTCCCGCACCGGCACGTCCCGCGCCCGCAGGGCCACGCCGAGGGCCAGCGAGAAGGACACCCCGAAGTTGATGGCCAGGGTCACTCCAATGCCACCCAGGGCCGCGAGGAAGTCCGGCCGCAGCACCGCCGTGGGCCCCAGCGCGTAGCCGGCCAGGCACAGCTGCCCGAAGGACAGCGTCACGTGCCGCACGTCCAGGGGCAGTCCGAAGAAGTTGCCCACCACCGGAGGCAGCGCCAGCAGCACGCCGATGCTCACGTTGCCCCCCAGCCCGGCGATGTTCCGCGAGAAGAGGCCCGCCAGCTTCTTCGCCCCCGTGTCGCCCAGCGCCCGCCGCAGCACCCGGTGGTGCGCGAGCGCCTCGGGGATGCGCCGGTACACCGCCCAGTTCTCCACCCACCCAGCCACGAGGCTGGACAGCCACAGCAGCACCCCCGTGAGCGCCGCGTAGAAGACGGTGCCGCTGTGCCACGGGTGGAGCGCGTCCACCACGTAGTGGGCCTGGGCCGGGTTGAGCAGCGGGCGCCCCTTCCACCACGCGAAGAGTATCGACAGCCCCACCGCCGCCGGCAGCACCGTGCCCATGTTCGCCAGCGCCGTGGCGATCTGCGAGCGCGTGATGCGGGGAATCAGCTCCACCAGGTGCGACAGCCGCCCGCCCGTGCCGCCCGTGCCGCCGATGGCGCTCCCCAACGTGGCCGCCGTCATGGACGGCTGCTTGGTGGCCAGCGTGGAGCCCGTCACCTGCATCATCAGGAAGCTGCCCACGTAGGTGCCCGCCAGCGCCAGCCCGTAGAAGAAGGGCGCCAGCGCGAGCGTGGCCGCGTACAGCTTGAGGATGGCGGTGACGGCCGTGATGAGCCCGCCTCCCGCCGCCGAGTGCACCAGGTGGTGGTACTCGTCCCGCGTGGTGGAGATGTAGTGCTCGCCCGAGTGGCCCGCGCGCTCGATGACCTTGCGAGCCAGCAGCCGCGCGTTGCTCGCCACCACCGCCCGCACCGAGCGGTCCGTGTGCGCCCGGCGCAGCAGGTCCGCCACCAGCACGAGCCCCTCGCGCCAGCGCGCCTCGCCCGGCGCCGCGCCCAGCACCCGGGCGATGGCCTCCATGCGCTCCAGGCTCCGGCGGATGCGCTCCAACCGGTACACCAGGTCCACGCTCACCCCGTACTGCTCCAGGTGGCTGGAGACGATGGCCACCACCTGCCGGCACTCCTCCACCACGTCCCCGAGCTCCCGCAGCGAGTCCGGCGCGGCGTCGCGCGCCAGCACGCCCTCGCACACCCGGCGCAGTTTCAGGAAGGGCGAGGCCCGGAAGGACACCTCCGGACAACGGTCCCTCACGTCCTCGGCCAGTCCCAGGGCCGCCGTCTGCACGGCGAGCAGGCCCAGGGCATCCACCAGCGAGGCCCGCACCACCAGCGCCGGGCTCCTCACGGGAGGCAGGGTGCCGCCCTGCGACAGGTCGGCGAGCCGCGCCAGCAGCTCGGGCGGCAGGGCCTCCAACCAGTCCGCGTCCTCGGGGTCCGGAAACAGCCGCAGCAACAGCTCCGAGAGCTGATGGTCCTCGGGCGGCGAGGGCAACAGGCGGCGGGCGAGCCGGTCCAACACCTCGCCGAAGAAACCCAGTCCGGCGGGCAGGCCCACCTGGGAGAAGAGCTTCAGTCCGCTCGTCGCGGCCATCACCTCGCGCACCAGGGCGGCCACGGGCTCACGGGCGGAGGCTCTCGCCTCCAGCACCCGGAGCAACAGGGCCAGGCGCGTCACCACCGCGGGGGCCTCGGGCTCGGCGGGCTCCATCAAGCCGAGCGCGGGCTTGGGGTCCCTCAGCCAGGCGACGCAGCGCTCCACCCACTCCAGGCGGGCTTCCAGGCCCTCCGTGGGTACATCGGCCAGCAGGTGCTGGAGGTCCCTCACGGCCGGGTGGCCCGGGGCGCGTGGGGCGAACTGCACGCAGAAGGCGTCCACCTCGCGGGAGGAGCGTCCTTCTCGCACGGGGACGGGCTGGGGCAGCGGACGGGACATCGGCCCCTCCTCTCTACTTCACCTGTCCCCGAGTACAACCGGCTTCACCTCCGGGCGCCCGGCTGCCCGGCTCCCGGAGGTGGAATAACCACTACTTCTACTTCTTGCTCAGCTCGGCTTCCTTCGCGCGCATCAGCTCCAGCAGCTTGTCCCAGCCCCCCTGCTTCAGGATGGGCCGCACCTGGTCATCGCGGATGCCGGTGAGCATCGAGTCGCCGAGCACCGCCACGTCCAGCACCTTCCAGCCGCCCTGGCTCTTCACCACGGTGTACTGGAGCTTCATCTCCTGCTTCTTCAGCGGGTGCTCGATGACGACGGTGGACTTCACGTTCGCCTTGTCGCCCTCCACGGCCGGGTCGTCATAGGTGATGGAGGCCAGGTTCTTGAAGTTCTCGCGCACCTTGGGGAAGGCGATCTTCGCGAAGAGGCTGTTGAAGAGCTTCGTGAACTCCTTGCGCTGGGCGTCGGTGCCCTTCTCCCAGTCCTCGCCGAGGAGGAAGCGGCCCTGCTCCTCGTTGGCGAGCTGCTTGAGGGC
The DNA here is from genome assembly GCF_057119385.1 of Archangium sp. NCBI lineage: Bacteria > Pseudomonadati > Myxococcota > Myxococcia > Myxococcales > Archangiaceae > Archangium > Archangium sp. The sequence continues at coordinate 62,395 of NZ_DBNGVP010000135.1, forward strand.
CAGGTCATCCTTGCTGTAGCGCACGGACTGCACGACGGTCTTCACCGGCTTGGCAATGGTCTCATTGGGCGCGGCGAGCGCGGGGAGGGCAAAGGCGAGGGTGGCCAGCAGGGTCAGGGAGCGGAGACGGGCGTTCATTCAGGTCCTTCCTTCAGAGGGCTGCCTCTGTAGCGCAATGGAACGGCTGGGAGCGCGCGAAATTCACGCGGCGCCCGGCGTGGGGCCCGGGGGCCAGGCCGCCTGCCCGGTGTGCTCGAAACACGCCATGCGGGCGAATTTTCCGCTTGTCTCGGGGTTTGACTCCCCTGGAGCCCAACGTTTAGTGTCCCCGCTCTTCTAAGCCGTTGACGTGGGCCGTACCCCCTCCGAAGCCGAAGACGACATGCCGACCGACTACCTGTTCACCTCTGAATCCGTCACTGAAGGGCACCCGGACAAGATCGCCGATCAGATCTCCGACGGCGTGCTGGACGCCATCCTCTCCAAGGATCCCCAGGGCCGCGTGGCCGTGGAGACCCTGGTGAAGACGGGCCTGGCCATCGTCGCCGGCGAGGTGACCACCAACTGCTACGTCGACATCCCGAAGATCGTCCGCAGCACGATCTGCCGCATCGGCTACACCGACAGCTCCATGGGCTACGACGGCAACACCTGCGGCGTCATGGTGGCCATCGAGGGCCAGAGCCAGGACATCGCCCGGGGCGTGGACAACAAGAAGGAGCAGGGCGCCGGCGACCAGGGCATGATGTTCGGCTTCGCCTGCGACGAGACGCCGGAGCTCATGCCGGCTCCCATCCACTACGCCCACGCGCTCACCCGGCGCCTGGCCGACGTGCGCCGCAAGACGCACGACTGGCTGCGCCCGGACGGCAAGAGCCAGGTCACCGTCGAGTACCGCAACGGCCGCCCGGCCCGCATCGACGCGGTGGTGGTGTCCACTCAGCACTCGGATGACGTCTCCAACAAGCGCATCCACGAGGCCATCCGCGAGGACGTCATCGCCAAGGCGCTGCCCAAGAAGCTCATCGACGCCAAGACGAAGATCTACATCAACCCCACCGGGCGCTTCGTCATCGGCGGCCCCATGGGCGACTCGGGCGTGACGGGCCGGAAGATCATCGTGGACACCTACGGCGGCATGGGCCGTCACGGTGGCGGCGCCTTCTCGGGCAAGGATCCGTCCAAGGTGGACCGCTCGGCGGCGTACATGGGCCGGCACATCGCCAAGACGGTGGTGGCCGCGGGCCTGGCTCGCCGCTGCGAGGTGCAGGTCTCCTACGCCATCGGCGTGGCCGAGCCCGTGAGCGTGCTGGTGGACACCTTCGGCACGGCCACCGTGCCCGAGGAGCGCATCCAGCAGGCCATCCGTCACACGTTCGGCCTCAAGCCCCGTGAGATCACCGAGTACCTGGATCTGCTGCGGCCCATCTACCAGAAGACCGCCGCGTACGGTCACTTCGGCCGCTCCGAGAAGGAGTTCACCTGGGAGCGGACCGACAAGGCCGAGGCGCTCCGCGCCGCCGCGGGCGCGAAGCGGTAGGCGCGTCCCGTCCTCGCCTCCGCCCCCGGCGCATGGGGGCGGCGCCCCGCGGGGCCCGTCGGACGGCGGGCCCTTCGGCTTTCCGGCTTGGGCTTGGTATACCGGCCCTCGCACCCCCACCCCTTGGAGCACCGATGGCAGCCACCAGGAAGAAGCCCGCCCCGAAGAAGCCCGCCCCGAAGCGGGGCGCCGCCCCCTTCGAGTACCGCGTGAAGGACCTCTCCCTCGCCGAGTGGGGGCGCAAGGAGATCGAGCTGGCCGAGAAGGAGATGCCGGGCCTGATGGCCGTCCGGAAGGAGTACCGGAAGGCCCAGCCGCTGAAGGGCCAGCGGATCACCGGCTCGCTCCACATGACGATCCAGACGGCGGTCCTCGCCGAGACCCTCGCCGACCTCGGCGCGGAGGTCCGCTGGGCCAGCTGCAACATCTGCTCGACGCAGGACCACGCGGCGGCGGCGGTCGTCGTCGGCCGC